>CAMDHB010000159.1 GCA_945897655.1 Pseudorhodobacter antarcticus | reverse complement strand
ACAATGGTCAGGTCGTGGGCGAGGTGACCAGTGGTTATTACGGCCACCGGGCGCAGGCCTGCATCGGTCTGGGCATGCTGAAGACCGAGGTCAACGTTCCGGGCACAGCGGTTGAGGTTGAGATTTTTGGCACGCGTTATCCGGCAATCGTGCAAGCTGATGCCCCGGTCTGGGACCCCAAGAACGAGCGTATCCGCGCATGACGGACCTGCCTGCAACCATGTCGGCGGTGCAACTGACCGGCCACGGCGGGCCAGAGATGCTGGTTTGGCGTGATGACATCCCCGTGCCGCGCCCCGCTTCGGGTGAGGTTTTGGTGCGCGTGCTGGCGGCCGGGGTCAACATGACCGACATCAACACCCGCAAGGGGTGGTATGGCGGCGAGGGGCGGGCGGCAGGTTGGTCGGGTGCGATGGCATTTCCGCGCATTCAGGGGTCTGACCTGTGCGGACGGATTGTGGCGCTGGGGCAGGGTGTGACAGGGCTGGCATTGGGTGCAAGGGTGATCTGCCCGACCAATCAGCACGAGCCTACGGATGCAAACCCGATTGCGTTTGTCTCGATCGGGTCAGAATTTGACGGGGCTTTTGCGCAATATTGCTTGGTCAAGGCCGCTCATCTGCATGATGTTTCTGCATCCAGCCTGACCGATATCGAGATCGGGGCGATGCCCTGCGCTTATGGTACGGCCCACAATTTGCTGACGCGGGCGCAGGTGGCGGTGGGGGAGCGGGTGTTGGTCACCGGCGCCTCGGGTGGGGTTGGGCTGGCGGCGGTACAACTAGCGTTGCTTCGCGGGGCCGATGTGACGGGGCAATGCAGCCTGTCCAAGTCTGGGCCATTGCGGGCATTGCATGCCGCCGTTCTGGACCGCGAGAGTGAACCCCGCGCCCAAAGCTTTGACGTTGTCATTGACGTCGTTGGCGGCGAGCATTGGCAGGCGCGGCTGAATGCGCTGCGGCCCGGCGGGCGTTATGCCACCAGCGGGGCGGTTGCGGGACCTGTGGTGACGGGCGACCTGCGGCGGATTTATCTGAACGACCTGACGATCTATGGTGCCACGCATCAACCGGGCGAAGTTTTTGCCGGGCTGGTGACGATCATCAACACCGCGCGCATCCGACCTGTCGTATCGAAAACCTATCCGTTGCGGGATATCGCCCAAGCGCAGGCCGATCTGGCCGCCGGGCGTTACCCCGGCAAACTTGTCCTTGTTCCCCCGGAGGCCCCGCTATGACGATCCCGACCAAATCTCGCGCTGTCATCATTGGCGGCGGCGTCTCCGGCTGTTCGGTCGCCTATCATCTGGCCAAGATGGGGTGGACGGATGTGGTGCTGCTGGAACGCAAGCAGTTGACGTCGGGCACGACATGGCATGCGGCGGGTCTGATCGGGCAGTTGCGCGGTTCGGCCAACATGACGCGGTTGGCCAAGTATTCTGCTGATTTGTATGTGAAACTGGCCGCCGAAACCGGGGTCGAGACGGGGATGCGGCAGGTGGGCTCCATCTCGGTCGCGCTTACAGAAGCGCGGCACGAGGAGTTGTTGCGTCAGGCCACTGTGGCGCGGATTTTCAATGTTGATGTGACCGAGATTTCGCCGAACGAGGCGAAGGCGATGTATCCGCATTTGAACATTGATGGGGTTGTGGGGGCGGTGCATCTGCCGTTGGACGGGCAATGCGATCCGGCGAATATCGCGATGGCCTTGGCCAAGGGTGCCCGGATGCAAGGCGCGCAAATTTTCGAACATACCAAGGTCGTCGGCGTCACCCAGGCGAACGGCAAGGTGACCGGGGTGGATTATGTGACCAAGGACGGCGAGCCGGGTCATATTGAGGCTGACGTGGTGGTGAACTGCGGGGGGATGTGGGGCAGGGATCTGGCGAACCAGTCGGGGGTGACGCTGCCGCTGCATGCGTGTGAGCATTTCTATCTGATCACCGAACCGGTTCAGGGTCTTGGCCATTTGCCGGTGCTGCGTGTGCCGGACGAATGCACCTATTACAAATCCGACGCTGGAAAAATGATGGTGGGCGCGTTTGAGCCGAAGGCCAAGCCTTGGGGGATGACGGGCATCCGCGAAGACTTCATGTTCGACACGCTGCCCGAGGATTGGGACCATTTCCAGCCGATCCTGGAAAACGCGATGAACCGTTTGCCGCTGTTCCAGACGGCCGGGATTCATACGTTCTTCAACGGGCCAGAGAGTTTCACGCCGGATGACCGCTATGACCTGGGCGAAGCACCGGAACTCGGGGGGTACTGGGTTGCGGCGGGGTATAATTCGGTTGGCATCGCCGGGTCTGGCGGGGCGGGCATGGCGCTTGCGCATTGGATTGTCGAGAAAGAGGCGCCGTTTGATCTGTGGGAAGTGGACATCCGCCGCGCCCAGCCGTTTCAGCGCAACCGGAAATATCTGAAGGAACGGGTGACCGAGACGCTGGGGCTGCTCTATGCCGACCATTTCCCCTATCGGCAGGTTGAGACCAGCCGTGGGGTGCGCCGCACGCCGCTGCACGACCATCTGAAGGCACGTGGGGCGGTGTTTGGTGAGGTGGCCGGTTGGGAGCGGGCGAATTGGTTCGCGGGTCCGGGGCAGGAAGCGGCGTATCAGTATTCGTGGAAACGGCAAAACTGGTTTGACAATCAGAAGGCCGAACACATGGCCGTGCGGACGGGCGTGGGCTTTTTCGACATGACGTCGTTTGGCAAGATCCGGGTGGAGGGGCGGGATGCTTGTCGGTTCCTGAACCGCATCTGTTCAGCCGAGATGGATGTTGCGGCGGGGCGGATCGTCTACACCATGCTGCTGAACGACCGTGGCGGGATCGAGGCTGACCTGACCGTCACGCGGCTGTCCGAGACGGCCTATCTGATGGTTGTGCCCGGCGCGACGCTGCAGCGCAACCTGGCCTGGCTGCGCGCCCATGTGGGCCATGATTTTGCGGTCATCACCGACATGACCGCGGCGGAGTCTGTTCTGTGCATCATGGGGCCCAAGGCGCGTGACCTGATGCAGGCGGTGTCGCCTGATGACTTCAGCAACGCCGCCCATCCCTTTGGCATGGCGCGGGAAATCGAGATTGGCATGGGGATCGCTCGCGCGCACCGGGTAACCTATGTCGGCGAACTTGGCTGGGAAATCTATGCGCCGTCCGACCAGACTGCCCATATCTTTGAGGCGATTGAGGAGGCAGGGGCCGGGATCGGGCTGAAGCTGTGCGGGTTGCACACGCTGGACAGTTGCCGCATCGAAAAAGCCTACCGTCACTGGGGGCATGACATCACGGATGAAGATCATGTGCTGGAAGCGGGGCTTGGCTTTACCGCGAGCCGCAAGAAGGCGTCCTATATCGGGCGTGACGCGGTGCTGCGCAAACAGGAGGCGGGGCTGGACCGCAAGATGGTGCAGTTCCGCCTGAAAGACCCTGAACCACTGTTGTTTCACAACGAAGCAATCGTGCGGGATGGCAAGATTGTGGGCCCGGTCACGTCGGGCAACTATGGGCACTTTCTGGGTGGGGCGATCGGCATGGGCTATGTGCCCTGCAAGGGGCAGACCGATGCCGACATTCTGGAGGCGGCTTACGAAATCGAAGTGGCGGGCAAGCGGCATGAGGCGGTAGCCTCACTCGCCCCGATGCATGACCCGAAATCCGAGCGCGTGCGCGCTTAACCAAAGGACGATGCGAATGGATGATCTGATGGGCGGCATTGGCGACACCTGCGAGCCTGCACGCAACCGCCGCTCTGGTGGGCGGGCGAACCGGGTTGCGGTACGCTCGGCCCCCTTGGCCGAAAACCTGCGCCCGGTGCGCGGCGGCATGCCTGGTGGGCAATACAAACCGCTGACAGATGCAGGCATGGCCAAGATTCACGAAAGCGCCTTGCAGGCGCTGGAGCAGATTGGCCTGAGCCAAGCCCCGCCGTCGGGCGTCGAGTTGCTGACCAATGCCGGGGCCATTCAGGGCGATGACGGCCGCATCCGGTTCCCGCGCGCGCTGGTTGAGGATATGTTGGCGATTGCGGCACGGGACATCACGCTGTTTGGCCGTGACCCCAAGCATGACATGCAACTGTCGGGCACCAATGTGCATTTCGGCACGGCAGGCGCGGCGGTTCACATTGTGGACCCGTTCACGCTGGAGTACCGCGAAAGCACGGCGCAGGACCTGTATGATGCCGCGCGTCTTGTCGATAATCTGGACAACATCCACTTCTATCAACGCACGATGGTCTGCCGCGACGTGGTGGACAATTATGACATGGATATCAATACGCTGTACGGCTGCCTTGCGGGCACCAAAAAGCATGTAGGCACCAGCTTTTCGGACCCGAGCCACGTCAAGGGCTGCTTTGATTTGTTGCACGCCGTGGCGGGGGGCGAGAAGAAATGGCGCGAGCGTCCGTTCGTGTCAAACTCCAACTGCTTTGTCGTGCCGCCGATGAAGTTTGCGGAAGAAAGCTGCATCACGATGGAGGCTTGCATTCGTGCGGGCATGCCGATGCTGCTGTTGAGCGCGGGTCAGGCCGGGGCAACCGCGCCTGCGCCCATAGCGCTGACCATTGTGCAGGCTATGGCGGAATGTCTGGCGGGCGTTGTTTATGCCAATGCCATCACGCCGGGTGCCGTGTGCATATTCGGCACCTGGCCTTTTGTGTCGGACCTGCGGACAGGGGCCATGTCGGGTGGTAGTGCCGAACAGGCACTGCTGACGGCAGGCTGTGCCCAGATGCATCGGTTCTATGATCTGCCGGGTGGCGCTGCCTCGGGCATTTCGGACAGCAAGCTGCCCGACATGCAGGCCGGGTGGGAGCAGGGGATCACCAATACCCTTGCCGGTCTGTCGGGCTTGAACATGTGTTATGAGGCGGTGGGGATGCATGCATCGTTGCTGGGATTCTGTCTGGAAAGTCTGGTTCTGGGCGATGATCTGCTTGGGCAGGCGATGCGGTGTGTCCGGGGCATTGATGTCAATGAGGACAGCACTTCGATCGAGGCGATGAAGGAAGTTTGCTTGGGCGGGCCGGGCCATTACCTTGGGTCGGACCAGACTTTGAAGTTGATGCAGACGGAATACATCTATCCCAATTCCGCCAACCGGATGAGCCCGAAGGAATGGAACGAGGCTGGAAAGCCGTTGCTGCTGGACAAGGCTTTGGCGCGCAAGAATGCGATTCTGGCCAAGGCTGGCAGCCAGATCGACCCCGAAATCGATGCCTTCATCCGGGCGCATTACAACATCCACTTCAGGTAACATCATGCATTATGCCTATATCGGTCTTGGCAACCTTGGGGCGGCCTGTGCGTCTTGCCTGCTCAAGGCGGGGTTCACGGTCACGGTGTTTGACTTGAATGCTGCCTTGGCGGCCCCTTTGGTTGCCCTTGGGGCAACCTTGGCCCCGAGTGGGGAAGCGGCGGCAGCGGCGGCGGATCATGTGATCACATGCCTGCCCTCACCCGTCGTGTCGGAGCGGGTTTTGCGCAACATCCTGCCGCACATGAAACCCGGTGCATCTTGGGTCGAGATGTCGACCTTGGGGCGGGAAGAGGTGCTGAAATTGGCTGCCGTTGCGGCTGAAGGCGGCGTGCGGATGATGGAACTGCCGGTGACGGGCGGTGTGCATCTGGCAGCGCAGGGCAAGATCACCATGCTGGCGGGGGGTGACCGCGATCTGTTTGACTTGCACCACGGGGCGATGCAGGCGATGGGGGACCGGATTTTCCATATGGGTCCGCTGGGATCATCGTCGATCATCAAGGTGATCACCAACATGCTGGCGTTCATCCATCTGAAGGCCACGTCCGAGGCGCTAATGCTGGCAAAGCGCGGGGGTCTGGATCTGGCGCAGTCCTGGCATGCCATTCAAGCGTCGTCCGGGAATTCGTTCGTGCATGAGACAGAGGGTGCGCTGATCCTGAACGGGTCCTATGACATCGCGTTCAACATCGATCTGGCGTTGAAGGATCTGGGCTTTGCGTTGGGCTTTGGCAAGGAGTTCGGGGTGCCTCTAGACCTCGCTTCGATGACGAATCAGACCTATATCGCGGCCAAGGCAGCTTACGGTGGCGAGGCGCAGTCGCCAATGATTGCCAAGTTGCTGGAGGATCTGCTGGGCACCGACCTGCGCGCGCCCGGTTTCCCGTCGCGTCTGGAGTAGCTTGCCTTCTGGCGTGATCCGGCGGCAAACTGGGCGGCAAATGGAGGGCGCTATGGACAAGGCATCACAAGACCGCGCTGCGGCGTTGTTGCATCATCGGATCAAGGGGTTGCGGCCCGGAGAGCCGATTGCGGCCCCGATCGTGTCATCGGCGACTTTTCTTGCCCCCGACATGGACGGGCTTTCGCATGTTTATGGCCGTTCGGGCATGCCGACGTGGGAGTTGGTTGAGGCGCAGATGGCGTTGTTGGAGGGGGCGGAATGTGTGTCCTTTCCATCGGGCATGGCTGCGATTTCGGCGGCGCTGTTTGCAACGCTGGGGGCAAGCAAGGTGCTGATGCTGCCATCTGACGGCTATTATGTCAGCCGGTTGTTGGCGGGGCAGGTGCTGGCGGCTTATGGCGTCAAGGTTCTGGAAGTGCCGACCTTGCAGATGGCGGAGGCTGATTTCACCGGTGTGGATGCCGTGCTGATTGAAACGCCGTCTAACCCCGGTCTGGATGTGCTGGATATTGCTGCCTTGTGTGGCAACGCTCATGCCGCAGGGGCGGTTGTGATTTGTGACAACACAACCATGACCCCCTATCTGCAACGCCCGCTGGACTTGGGTGCCGATATCGTGGTGGCCGCCGACACCAAGGCACCGGGAGGGCATTCTGACGCGCTGTTTGGCCATGTGGCCAGCCGTGACGCCGCGATGATGGCCCGTGTGCGGGAGGGGCGCAGGCTATCGGGCGCTGTTCCGGGGTCGTTTGAGGCTTGGCTGGTGCATCGGGGCATGGAAACGCTGGAGTTGCGTCTGTCTCGCATGTGCGAGACGGCGGCGGTTCTTGCTGACCGACTGGCCGAGCATACTGCTGTGCGGAACCTTCGCTATCCCGGGCGGCCTTCCGATCCGTCGCACGCCATTGCGGCCAAGCAGATGTCAGGCTTCGGCTTTCTGATTGGGTTTGACCTAGCCGATGCCGCCACGGCTGAGCGGTTCTTGGCAGAATGCCCGCTGGTTGCGCAATCGACCAGCTTTGGTTCAACCCACACTTCAGGTGAGCGGCGGGCGAGGTGGGGGGACAAGGTGGCGCCGGGTTTCATCCGGCTGTCGGTGGGCTGCGAGCCTGCGGAGCCGCTTTGGCAGGCCATAAGGGCCACGCTGGACGCGCTGTAAAGACAGCGCGTTACAGGCGGCCAAGACGTTCGGTCAGCAGGGTAAAGAAACCTTCGGTATCGACCGACCCCACAAACAGGGCGTTGGCGGGACGGTCCGTGACGCCCCACCAATCGGCCACGGTCATGCCGCGTGTCAGTTCGGACTGGGTTTCGATCATGACGTTGATATGGCGGCCTTTGAACAGGTCCGGTTGGATCAGGTAGGCGATGACGCAGGGGTCATGCAGGGGCGCACCTTCGGAGCCGTACTTTTCCATATCAAAGCGTTCAAAGAAGTCGGCCCACTCGGCAGCGACCCG
>CAMDHB010000158.1 GCA_945897655.1 Pseudorhodobacter antarcticus | reverse complement strand
GGTCGGCCGGAATTCGCCCTTGAAGTGGCGCCCCAGGCGCAAGGCGATCAGAAGCTGGTGCAACACCTCGAGCTGCGGGAATTCGAATTCATTGATGACCTTGTTGTAGCGGAACATCTCTTCCGCTCCTGAGCCAGGCCATTCAAAATGCTCGACCGCCCAATGGACGAAGACGCGCTTGAACGCTTTGGTTTTGGTCAACCCGATTGCCCCATGCTCCTGCGCGTGCTGCAGCGTCAGCAAAGCCGCTCGCAAAAGGGGCGAGTGTGCAAGGTCGGGATGGTTATCGGGAAGCGTGCGGAACTCGATCATGTCGCGATGCTGCCACAGGGCTTTCCACTAGGCCAGAATCAAAAAGTCCCCGCTTTTCAGGGGGGACTTGCGAAACGTTGACCAGGTGTTGACAAGAATTGCGCATAAGCAAAACCCGCCCCGGAGGAAGGCGTGCATGTCTTTGATAGTATTTGTAATTTTTGGTTGCGGGGGCAGGATTTGAACCTGCGGCCTTCAGGTTATGAGCCCATGGATGGGCAGAACGGAATAATCAGCAAATCCAACCGCTTACAGCGCAAGCCTTTGTTTCCACGTGGTTTTCGCCCTCGCATCCAGCAGTATTGGCGTGCGTTGACGTGCAAAACCAGCGCGAAACCCGCAGTCGCAGGTTGATGTGGTGTTGATGTAGCCCGCGCGGATTCACTGGCCAAGTATAAACATTCGCCCCTATCCCGAGCATCATTTTCGGTGTCCCTGGAGCCCAAGTTCGCTCCACATCCAGCCAAAATCGTATTCGGCAATCGGGCCCTCCCCGTGCCCGGCGCTGCGGTTTTCCAGCATCTTGAGCCAGTCGATCACCTTGTCGCGCCCCACCGCCGTCCGCACCGCCTGGCGTGGCGACTTGCCGCCCAAGGCCGGGATCGGTGCATCCAGCGTTTCGCGGTAGTGCTTGTCCAGATGATCCCGCATCAGCTGACGCGCGATCTCTGGCGGGATTTCGTCGGCGGCTTTGCCTGGCACGTCACGCCGTTGGTCGGCCCGCATCTGTTCCACTGTGCGGATCGTGGTCAAAGGCGGTCTCAACAGGTCTCCGGCGGCCGCGCCGATCAACGCCTGGACCTTGGCCGCGCGCTCGGCCGAGTTGACGGTCACGAGCAGCGTCTTGCCCTTCATTTCCACGGAACCCAGAACTGTCGCCCCCTCCATCTGTGTGTCCAGCATGATGCCGCCGTCTACCTTGCCGCCGCGCCCCTTCCGCGCAGCCAGCCAGTTCCAGAACTTCGCACCCTCGGGCAGAAATCCCTTCACCCGGTCCAGCCGCTCCGCCACCGCCTTCTGCGTCACGCCGCTAGCAAGCGGGTAGCGCAGGTCGTGGAACAGCACATCATCTCCGTCCGAATTGGTGAACTGCGGCTCAGCTGGGGTGAGGGCGCGGTCGATTTCGATGAACAGCCAGGCGGAGGTGAAGATAGGTGCGCAGCCCAGAAGCTGGTCTCGGGTGAGGCGCAGCGCATCCCGCTTTTTCAGCTTCAGGGCATCGCGAAGCCCGGCAAACAGAAAATCCACTGCCTCGGCACGAAAGGGCAAGAGCGCGCCGGAGATGACATGGTGATCGCGCTCGGGCACCACCCGAACGGCGATCCGGTCCCATTGCTTCAGCGTCCGCGTGGCGGATTTCTCTCGCACTGTGACCGGCGCCGCATCCGACAGCAGGTCCCGCAGCACCATCGAGGTGCCCGGCTGAACCTCGCTGACCTCATAGAGGCTGACCGGCGCATCCCGCAGGGCGGTGAAATACTCCCGGTTCAGGGCCGTTTCCTTCCAGCCGCGCCGCTTGAGATACAGATCGACGATGTTACCGTCCTCATAGCGCTGGCCAAGGAAATCCTCGAACCCACAGCCCCAAAGCACGCCCGACCACTGCTCGCCCAGCAGTTCGCCGAGATCATCCTGGTCGATCTCGAATTCCTCCAAGGCAGGCATCAGGTGTTCGGCGACCACATCCTGCATCCGGTCGCGCCAGATGGTTTCCCTGCCGATGAAGCTCAACAAGCCCGATATGTCATTCCGTTCGCCCATCGCGCCTCACTGATCCTGCTGCTGGTTCATCTAGCCTTGATAGCCCGTCCAAGGCCAGAGCGGCGGGGAAGGACCAGCCGTGGCGACCGCCGTCGCCCGTCACGGGAGAGGTCTCCCCGTCGGGCGAAAATTCCGCTTATCCACAGAGCAGTCGCTGCCGCCCTCTTGCTCCGAATCGAAGCCCATTGCACGATGCACGCATGAGGTGAGCAGCCCTCAACCAAAAGCAAAAACAGGTCCAACAAACAGCACCCATAGTCCGGGCGGCGCAACTGCGCCCAACCGGTGGTGACTTTTTGACAGGTATGACGCGCGAGCCTTTCCGCGCGTGGCAGGCGGTATTCGGCGTCTCCCCTCTCCATTTTTCAGGAAAGGGTTATCCATGAACTTGCCACCACGCGTATTTTACACCCTGTCGGACGCTGCCTCGCACTGGAACTGCAATGTGGCCGACGTGGCCGGTTGGGCGGCCGCAGGCAAGCTGCGGATCACGACCGGGATCGGCCTCGTGCGCTGTGGCGATGCGGTCGTCGCAGGCCAGGTCACGATCTCTCCGATGGAGGTCTTGCCGCTGTTTCGGCGCTGTGGAACCGGCCCGGCCGTCGGCACGGTGCGGCGCATCATGGCCCACGGCAGCACAGAGTGGCAGATCATCACGGATCCTGCCGCAGGCATTCCGGTCGCAGTTGCCGACATGCTGATCCTGGCCGAGGACTTCCACGCCTTTGAGGAAGAGTATGGAATCGTGCGCCGCGTCCCGGCCGGACCCGGCGCGTCCTCACCTTACAATTGGGAGGGGATGATCGTCGCCCTTGTCGTTCGGATTGTCGAGCAAGGCCTGCCTACGACCCAAGCCGAGTTGGTTGCCGAGATGCAGGAGTGGTTCGCGGACCAGTCGGACGGCAAGAAGATGCCTGACGGCCGCAGTATCCGGCGCAGGATCACACCGATCTGGAGAGCCTTGAGGCGCGAGGACCCATGATGCTGCGGACCCGCGATGGGCCACATCAGGCAGTTTTGCGGCCGCCCTGATCGTCGGCGTCATGGACCAGTCGGGGTTTCGGCCGGAAAGCACTGGCCACGGCATCGACACCGGCGCGCAAGGGCGAGTCCATCAGGTGGGCATAGCGCTGGGTCGTCTGGGTCTGGCTGTGACCCAGCAGCTTGCCGATCATCTCCAACGATGCCCCACCACTGACCAGCAAGGACGCGAAGGTGTGGCGGAGGTCGTGGATGTGGACATCGGCAAGTCCGGTCTCCTGCTGGATCTTCGCCCAGAACCGGCGCACTTCCTGCACCGGCTGGCCGGGCGTATCGCCGGTGAAGAGCCATGGCGCTCCTTTCGGCACCAGTAGAAGGCGCTGGCGCACGATAGCGGCGGTCTCGTCCGAGATCGGGACGCGGTGAACCCGCCGCTGTTTCGTCATCGCGGGCGGCTTTGACCAGCTTAGCTGTTCCAGGTTGAACTGGTCGAACCGGGACTGACGTACCTCGCCCAAACGGGCGCCAGTCAGCATGCGCATGCGGATGATGTCCGCTGCACGGCGGTCCTCGGCAACATCCAGCGCGGCGGCAAGGCTGGCGATCTCCTCCTTGCTCAGGAACCGTTCGCGTGGGGTCTCTGTGCGCCGATGGAAGCGCTGGGCGGGATTGTCCTCGCACCATCCCCACTGGACGGCCAGCGTGAACATCTTGCGCAGCACCTCGCCGATCCGGTTGGCGCGCACCGGTGTGGGCTTCGCACCCTGCAGCTTGCGCGCCCGGTTGTTGGGCTTTTCCTTATGGGGGCGTGCCCGGCCCTCGGCGATCAGGGTCAACAGCTTGTCCACATCAGTCTGTGTGATCTCCGTCACCAGCTTCCGCCCCCAAACCGCGGCCACCATCTTGGTCAGCGCCGATTTCTGATCCGCAGCGCTTCGTGCCGAAAGCTTCGGCAGGTGCTCTGCACAGTAGCGCTCGATCAGATCAGTCACGCGCGGGGCCTCGCGTTTCGTTTCGCGCTGGGCCAGCGGATCGCCCCCGGCGTCGATCTCGCGGCGCAATTCCTTGGCCCGTTCCCGCGCGGCAGACACCGACCATTCCGGCCAGCGCCCAAAGGTCATCCGGCGCTGGCGCCCGGCATATCGATAGTCCAGCGTGAAAGCGCGGCCACCACCCCGATAGATGCAGGCGGCAAAACCGCGAACCTCAGTGTCGAAGATCTGGTAGTCCCGGCCTGTCACAGGCTCGGCGTCGCGGATGACTTTCTCGGTCAGCTTGGTGCGTTCGGGCATGGTTCCGGTCCTTGTTGCATCCGACATGAGGCGTGGTTTCGCCTGGTTATCAAGGCAAGCATGCCGACAAGGGTGGCGGGGAGGCGGAGGGTGGCATTGATGACGCCACCTTTGCGCCACCCCTTGTTTTATTGAGTTTTCGGTGAGGGCGTGGCCTTGTTTACAGGCGCGGCGGGTACTCACGGCACAGGGTTTCGCCCGGAATAGCTGCCGAAACCGGGCGACTCACGCGAATGGCTCGCATTGAAACGGCCAATCTCCAATGAAATCAATGGGTGGCGCGGGTGGCGTGCCGGTTGCCACCCCCTCTTTGCCCACGAATGTCGGTGAAACACGGCGAATCCGGCTGTTTGCCGGTGTTCGCAATGTTGAGGCGCATCGGTCTACCCTTCCTGCCCCCTGCGTCGCGACCAGCGCCAACCCGGCAAACGCGAAATCTCCAATGAAACAAGGGGTGGCACAAAGGAGGCATCCTTTCCGCCACCCTCCGCCTCGCCGCCACCCCTTCGGCTCTGCGCTCATTGGTCCTTGCAAGCTGCCCCGGCATTCGGGGCCAGAACAGGGAGACACAGATGCCGCATCTCGGATCGATGCCAGACCCGAAGGAAAAACCCCGCACCTTGCTGGTCGGCTGGATCAGCCGCCTCGACCTCGCGCTTGAACTTGGCCTGTCGGTCGACACGCTGCGCCGCTGGGAGGCCCAGCGCATCGGGCCGCCCTTGGGTGCGCGCAGGGCGCAAGGTCTTCTACCGCCGTGCTGCCGTCGAGGAATGGCTGGAGGAACAGGAACAGAACGCCCCGCGCCGCCGCCGTGCCGGAGGTCGCCGGTGATGCAGTTGCAACCCCGCATTTCTACCTGGCCCGCCGACCGGCTGGCCGAGGCCCGCGCCGTGATCGCGGATATCGCCCATCACAGCGACCACCTGATCCGGCTGGCCTGCAATGTCCTTGCCGCCCATGGCACGACAGAGGTCGAGCGCAAGGACGCCCGCGTGTTGCTGGTGGTGATCGACGCGCGCCGTCCCGTGCGGGCCGCTCAGCGCGACGACCAAGGGAGGGCCGGGCTATGACGCGCCGCGGCACCCCCGAAGCCGATCTGCAGCGCGCCGTGGTGCAGGCGCTGCGTTTTGCCCTACCCCGCACGGCCATCATCCATCACTGCGCCAACGAGGTGACCGAACCCGGGCCCCGCGGTGCAAAGCGTCAGGCAATCCTGGTCGGCATGGGCGTGCATGCCGGTTTTGCCGATCTGATGATCCTTTGCGACGGGCGGGTCCTGTTCCTGGAACTGAAGGCACCGAAGGGCCGCCTGCGCCCGGATCAAGAAGCATTTCGCGACGGCGTGCTGGCACAGGGCTTTGGCTGGGCGCTGGTCCGCAGCCTCGACGATGCGCTGGGCGCGCTGGCCGATCACGGCTTCACCAGCCGCGTCCGCCAAGCGCTGAGGGCCACACCATGAGCCACAAAGCCACCGTCTGGGCCATCCAGCAGCGCGGGCTGAAGCCCGCCACCAAGATCGTGCTCTGGCACCTGTGCGACCGGTTCAACCCCGACTATGGCTGCTTTCCCTCGCAAGATCGGCTGGCCCATGATTGCGAGATCAGCCGGTCCACACTGAACGATCATCTCAGCCAGCTTGAGGCTGGAGGCCTGTTGCGCCGGGTGCCACGAATTGACCCGGCGACCAAGCGTCAGCTGCCGACCCGCTACATCCTGGGGTTTGAACCGGGCTTCACACCCGCTGATGTGGTTCCGTGTCCGGAAATCGGACACGGGCTGGCGGGTGATGAAGAAACCACTAAGGGTGTGGGCACTTGTGGCATGGATGCCCCTGCCGAGTCCGAGTCCCACCCGTGTCCGGATTTCGGACACGGGATTGACCCCGAGGCCGTGTCCGAATTTTGCCCCGAGCCGTGTCCGGAAAATGCCGAAAGCCGTGTCCGAAATCCGGACACTAACCTTGTAAGAGAACCTCTAAGTAAACCCGTAAAGGAGGAGGAGGACGCGCAAGCGCGCGATGCCGATTTTGATCAGTTTTACGAAGAGCTGCTTTCGGCACTGGGCCTCGATGCAGCTGCTCTACCGGGTTGGTGGCAGGGCTGGCCCCCACGGCTGCATGTTCAGCGCTGGCGGGAAAAGCTGGGGTTGAGCCAGGACGAAATCGTCGCCGTCGCCGTTGCATCCCGGACAGAGCATCCCGAACCGCCCGACGGGCCGAAGGCGCTCGACCGCGCCATGCAACGCGCCGTCCAACGCAAGACGCAAGGAATGGCCGAGAAGCACCGAAAGGCCAAACCAGAACTGGTGCCGCGGCCGACCATCACCGATCTGGCCGTCTTCTACGCCGACATCCTGAATTCCGACCACTACCTGCCGGTCAGTTCGATCAGCAACACGACGCGCGACGCGATGCTGGCGCGCGGACTGGTCACACCCGAACGGCTCCGAGCGCGGGGGGTGCGGTGACAATGCCAAGGCAGATGCCCGCCGCTCGGGGCGCAAGGGTCAAGCGCGCACTGGGCGTGCAGGCCGCACTGGAATGGGCTTTTCGCATTGAGCGTGCGCAACTGGAGTTACCTTTGCCCCAGGACGTGGACGAGGAAGGCTTCGGCTTTGGCTTGGAATACGTTCTGTTTCAGAGGGCTGCGTTGGGTTGTCAAATCGACGGCGGAAAGCATAAGATCGGCACCTACACCCACGAGGACGCCGAGGTGATCGCCGCCACCGTTGCCGGGATCCCCGACAGTCTTGGTGGCAAGCGGATGGCGATCCGCGTGGCCGAACTGGCGCGCGCTGGCCTGACGCCCGACTGGATGCCCGGCGCGGTCCCGCGCTGCCTACCGGCCCAAGTCAAATGCAATCAGCATGGTGGGCGGTCAACCACCATCGTGGTAGGCACCGAACGCGTACTGTTGCGCGGCAAGTGGCGCACCATCGAGGTTCTAGCTTGTCCTGTCACTTGGCGGCCGCATCTGGAACAGATCGCATCCGCCCGACGCGGCTATGAGGATTGGTGGCAGGCGCTGGACTGGGTGCGGGATGGGTTGCTGGCAGGCGGGACGCTTCGCGAGGTTGAGCTGACGGCGGCAATGCCGAAGGTGCGACCTTGGGCGTAAGGTGACGCCGTCGCAAGGGGCGGGAGGACTAAGCCGCTCCGCGGCATTGGCGCTTGGGGCTGGCGTTCGGCCCTCAATTCAACGTTCCTCTTTGTTTGAAGCCTTTCCTGTCTGACGATTGGGGTCTTCCCACCCGTCAGACAGGAGGTTTCGATGAAGGAGGAGA
>CAMDHB010000157.1 GCA_945897655.1 Pseudorhodobacter antarcticus | reverse complement strand
GTTCTTGACCGCAGCGCGGACAAGTTATCCCAAATTCTATCCACAACTGCCTTCAAGGTCACGCGAAAACATTGCGGAGCCCACAAAATATGGGGTACTTTGTCTGACGATTAGCGGCATGTCGCCAATGCGTCAGGATATTGCGGTTCACCAGTTGTCCTTGAACCATTTGAAGGCCCTTTTGAGAGAGCGCGCCGGATAACGTTCGGCTGGAATGTCGAAATCCCACCATTCGTCTTGCGGATGGGCCGCAAAGAGGCAGAGCCCGACGGTTGAGGAGAATGCCGCGCCCGTGGCCGCCTGCGGCAGGCCCTGCACGCGCAAGGGGCGGCCCATACGGACGCGCTGACCCAGAATGCGGCTGGCCAGACCGTCCAGACCGGGGATCTGGCTGGCACCGCCGGTCAGGACGATTTGCTGGCTGGGCAGGTGATCAAAGCCTGCGGCATCAAGGCGGATGCGGACGTCTTCCAGAATCTCTTCAATGCGGGGGCGGATGATGCCGATCAACTCCGTCCGGCTGATCTGGCGGCGGTCCTTGTCCCAGTCGCCAGAATCGCCGCCAATCTCGATCATCTCGCGGTCGTCCATGCCGGTGGCGTGAACACCGCCGTGCTTGGTCTTGATCCGCTCGGCCACCACGACGGGCACTTGCAGGCCCTTGGCTATGTCAGAGGTGACATGATCGCCACCCAGACGGACAGAATCGGCGAAGATCATGTGTTTCTTCATGAAAATCGAAATGCCGGTCGACCCGCCGCCCATGTCGATGCAGGCGGCCCCCAGTTCTTGTTCATCCTCGACCAAGCTGGACACGCCCGAGACATAGGCCGACGACGCGATGCCAGCCAGATCAAGGTCGCAGCGCTTGATGCAGTACATCAGGTTCTGCACCACGCTCGCCTCGACGCTGAGCAGATGCAGATCGCAGGCAAGGCGGTTGCCGATCTGATTGCGCGGATCGCCAAGGCCGGAGCGGTGGTCGAGGGCAAAGTTCACGGGTTGGGCGTGGATGACCTCGCGCCCCTCACCAATGTCGGGCACGTCGCAGGCGGCCAGAACGCGGGCGACGTCTTGTTCGGTGACAACGCTGTCTTGCAGTTCCAACTCGCCCGCAAGGCCGTAGCTGCGCGGTTCGGCACCGGAAAAGCAGGCGATGACGTGATCGACACGGACGTTGGCCATCTTTTGTGCGGCCTGAACGGCGGTGCGAATGGCGCGTTCCGTCTCGTTCATCACCGAGATTTCACCGAAGCGCACGCCACGCGATTTGGTGGTGGCGGCCCCGATCACCCGGAAGTTGGACTGACCGGCCATCGAGCCCACGCCATCGGTTTCGCGTGTCTCCTCCAACCCGTCAAACCGCAGGATGAGGCAGGCAATCTTCGAGGTGCCGACATCCAGAATGGCAATCACGCCGCGCTGAAGGGCCGCCTTGCGCATGTTCCGCATGGCACGTTGGGATTGATAAAGGTCGGTCATAGGTTTGACTCCGTTGGGGCGATGCCCTGGGCGCGTCGCAATTCGTCAAGTGCGAAGGGCGCCAGGCGCAGCACTGGTCGGTGTTCGTTGCGCAGGTCGATGGAAATCAGGTCTCGGGCCAGAATGTCTTCGGCTTCGTTCAGGGCAATCAGGCCTTCCAGCACGGCGGTCGGGTTCTGGGCGGGCAGAAGGATGGTCTGGTCACGGTCCAGCACCACGTTCCAGCGCCGTTCGCTGATGCGGACAAGGCCACGCAGGCGGGGGGAAAGGGGGCCAAGGGCCTGGAGAATTTCAGCCGCCTCTGGAAGGGCGGCGTTGGCGCCGGGGCCCGCCACCAGCGGCAGGTCGGCGCGGTCGGCACGGTCGGCCAGGCCCGCGATGCGGTGGCCGGTGGCATCCAGCAGCATCAGGCCCGGATCTGACCGCCAGACAAAGGCCGGTTCGCGTTCAGTGATCACGATTTGCAACACGCCGCCCGCGCCAATGCGCACCTCGGCACTGGCAACCGCGTCAAGGGCTTCGGCCTTGGCCTGCACGGCGGCCAGATCGAGATCAAAGCGCGATTGGGGCAGGTCAACCTTGACCTTGGCGCGCACAGCATCGGACAGGGCGGGCGATGCACCGTCGATGGACAAAAGGCCGACCATGAATTCGGGGCGCTGTTCGACGCTGGTCTTCAGTTCGGTGTAGCTGGAACCAAGAGTCTCGCGCCGGGCCTGATCAGACAGGTAGAGCCCAGCCGAAAGGGCAAGAATGAAGGCGGGGACGCCCACGCGCATCGTGACGCGGAAGACCGGGGTCAGCCAAAGGCGCTGCATCCGGTAGGCCCAGCGACTGGGGGCCGGATCACGGCGCAGGGGCATGGCGCGGCCTAGCGATTGCATGAGGCGTCCTTTACGATCCAGTCGCAAAGTTCGGGGAAAGAGATGCCGCAATGCGCCGCCTGTTCGGGCGCAAGCGAGGTGGGCGTCATGCCGGGCTGGGTGTTGGTTTCCAGCAAGATCAATCCCTTAAGCCCGCGGGGTTCATCCCAACGAAAATCGGTGCGGCTGAGGCCCCGGCACCCCAGCGCGTTGTGGGCGCGCAGGGCGTAGTCGAGGCAGGCGGCGGTCACGTCGGGCGGCAGGTTTGCCGGGATTTCGTGACGGCTGCCGCCGGGTTTGTATTTGGCGTCAAAGTCGTACCAGCCGTCGGTGATTATATCCGTCACGGCCAGCGCGCGGTCGCCCATCACCGCAACCGTTAGTTCACGCCCCGGGGCATAGGTTTCAACCATCACGGTTTCGGGCATCGTGTCGGCCAGACGGGGCGCATTGGACCCTTCGCGGACGATATAGACACCGACCGAGGAGCCTTCGTTGTTGGGCTTGACCACATAGGGTGGTGCCATCACATGGCGCTGGCTGACCTCGTCCCGGTTGGCGAGGACAGAGGTTACCGTGGGCAGGCCCGCTGCCGCATAGGCGGCCTTGGCCTTGGCCTTGTCCATTGCAAGGGCCGAGGCCAGAACGCCCGAATGGGTATAGGGGATGCGCAGCCATTCCAGCAGGCCCTGAACACAGCCATCTTCGCCCCAGCGGCCATGCAAGGCATTGAAAACACTGTCAGGCTTGATGTCGGAAAGGCGTGCGGCCAGATCTGGGCCAGCATCAAGCTCGACCACGTCATAACCTGCGACCCGCAAGGCTTTGGCACATTCATGCCCTGTGGACAGAGAAACCTCACGCTCTGCGGAGGGCCCACCCATCAGTACCGCCACGCGGGAGGCTGCTGTTGCAGACCTGCCCACCATCACTGCCTCACCCGGACTTTGCCGGATTTTATTGTTATTCTGCCGCCGGTTCACCGACGCGCATGATTTCCCACTCTAGTGTGATGCCGCTTGCTTCGTAAACCTTTTTTCGCACCTCCTCGCCCAAATCTTCCAGATCCGTGGCTGTGGCGCCCCCGGCATTGATCAGGAAGTTGGAATGCATGGGGCTCATCTGCGCGCCGCCGATCCGCGCCCCGCGCATTCCGGCGTTGTCGATGACCTTCCAGGCCTTCAGGTCATGCGTGTCATCGGCGCGGCCAGTCGACGAGTGGCCAACCGGGTTGCGAAAGGTCGATCCGGCAGAGCGGTCTTTGGTGGGTTGGCTGGCGTCGCGTTTGGCAATCTGGTCCAGCATCCGCGCCTCCAATGCCGCCGGGTCGCCGGTTGGGGCGGTGAAGGTGGCGCTGGTGATGACCCAGCCATCCGGAAGAGTTGACTGGCGGTAGGCCAGATGCAGGTCGGATTTGGGCAAGGTGATGGCCTGGCCCTGACGGGTGACAACGCGGATTTCGTCAAGCACATCAGCGGTATAGGAGCCATAGCATCCGGCATTCATGCGCACGGCCCCGCCGATGGTGCCGGGAATGGTACGCAGGAAGGTCAGGTCGCGCCCCGCCTCGGCCGCCTTGCGGGCCACATGGGCATCAAGGGCGGCGGCACCGGCGATGACCTTGTCGCCTTGCACCTCGATCCCGTTGAAACCCCGGCCAAGCCGGACCACCACGGCCCGGATGCCGCCATCCCGCACGATCAGGTTGGAGCCCACGCCCATCGGGAAGATCGGAATGGTGGGGTCGAGGGCGGCCAGAAAGGCGCAAAGATCCGCCTCATCCGCGGGCTGAAACAGCCAATCTGCAGGGCCGCCAACGCGCAGCCAAGTGAGGTCGGCCAGGGGGCGCTTGGGGGTCAGGGTGCCGCGGGGGGTGGGGAGGGTTTGCATGCCCGTTTGTTAATCAGGCATCGGCGGCAGTGCAAGTCTTGGTGGTGCAAACCTTGGGTCAGTCAACGGACGGTTTGTAGACCAGTGACTTGACCCAGCGGGCCAGAAAATAGACGGGCCATCGCAACACCGATGCACCACCCGCCATAAACAAAAGGCCAAGCAATGGGCCATGGGCATAGGTCATGACAAGCAGAATGGGCAAGCCGATGGCGATCAGGGCATAGGCATTGCGCCAATGATGGTCGCGGGAGGGGAACATGGCGATCACGTTGGCGGTGATCAGCCATAGGCAGGCGGCGATGAGGGGCAGTTCAGGGATCATGGGTCAGACCGATTTCGGGCGCAGTTCGGGGGGCAGTTCTGGCAAGGGCAGGCCAAGCGCCTTGCGGGCGAAATAGTTCAGCGGGCGGCGGAACATCGACAGGAACGCGAAGGTGCCAAATGCGACGGCAAGCACGCCGTGGATCATGCCGATCCAGACCAGAAGGACCGGGGCGGCAATCAGCAGCGGCAGGCCAAGGATCGCCTGACGCCGCATGGGCAGCATGGCCGTGATGGCGGCAACGATCACCCAAACGGCGCCGAGGGTCAGGGGATTAGGCATGGGGCCTCTCTCGGTTGATCGGACGATGGGGCCAGAGGATGGCGGCAGGCTGATGGAGGGCGCGCGGCTTTTTTGCGGCATGGTGGTCGGGCCGGGGACCAAATCTTTTCGAAAAGATTTGCAAAAATCTTCGAAGATTTTTGGGTATCAGGCGGCCTTGGCGGCCAGTTTGGCGGGAAGGGCGTTGGCCCAGGCGGAGATGGAGCCTGCGCCCAAACAGACGAACATGTCACCGGGTTGCGCCTGTTCGCGGAAAAGGCGGGTTAGGTCAGCCTCATCCATCACGGCGCGGGCGTGGCGGTGGCCGTGGGCGATGAGGCCCGCGACGAGGTCATCGCGCGAGGCGCCGGGGATCGGGTCTTCGCCTGCGGCGTAGACGTCGGCGATGCCGACCACGTCAGCCTCGTTGAAGCAGGTGCAGAATTCTTCGAAGAGGTTGGACAGGCGGGTGTAGCGGTGGGGCTGGTGGACGGCGATGATGCGGCCTTTGGTGGCTTGGCGGGCGGCCTTCAGCACGGCGGCGATCTCAACCGGGTGGTGGCCGTAGTCGTCGATGATGGAAACGCCGTTCACTTCCGCGACCTTGGTGAAGCGGCGGTTGACGCCTGCGAAACCGGCTAGGGCCTCGCGGATTTCCGACGCTTTCATGCCCAGATGGCGGGCGACAGCGATGGCGGAGAGGGCGTTCGAGACGTTGTGATTGCCGGGCATGGGCAGGGTCAGATTTTCGATCTTTTGACCCTGGCCCTCGCCTTGCAGGAGAACGTCGAAATGGGCCACGCCGTTGTCATAGGTCAGGTTCACGGCGCGGACATCGGCCTGGGCGTTGAAGCCGAAGGTGACGATGCGGCGGTCGGTGACGCGACCGACCAGCGCCTGCACCTCGGGGTGGTCGGTGCAGCAGACGGCGAGGCCGTAGAAGGGGATGTTCGAGACGAAGTCGTAGAAGCCTTTGCGCAAGTTGTCGAAGGTGCCCCAGTGTTCCATGTGTTCGGGGTCGATGTTGGTGACGATGGCGATGGTGGCGGGCAGGCGGTTGAAACTGCCGTCGCTCTCATCAGCCTCGACCACCATCCACTCCCCTGCCCCGGCACGGGCGTTGGAGCCATAGGCATGGATGACGCCGCCGTTGATGACGGTGGGGTCAAAGCCGCCTTTGTCCAAGAGGGTCGCGACCATCGTGGTGGTGGTGGTTTTGCCATGGGTGCCTGCGATGGCGATGTTGGAGCGCATGCGCATCAGTTCGGCCAGCATCTCGGCCCGGCGGACGACGGGGAGTTTCCGGCGGCGGGCCTCTTCCAACTCGGGGTTGCCCTTCTTGATGGCGGAGGAGATGACGATGACGGCGGCGTTGCCGATGTTTTCGGCCTTTTGCCCCTCGAAGAATGTCGCGCCAAGGGTGACGAGGCGGTCGGTGATCTTGGAGGCGCGGGCGTCGGAGCCTTGGACGGTGTAGCCAAGCGTCATCAGCACTTCGGCGATGCCTGACATGCCGATGCCGCCGATGCCGACAAAGTGGATCGGACCCAGTTCCATTGGCAGTTTGGTTGCTGAATTCATGGGTCTACGCTTTCCTGAGGGCCTCGACGAGGGCGGCTAGGCGGATGGTGGCGTCCGGGCGGCCTTGGGCCAGGGCAGAGCGGGCCATCAGTTCGGCCTTTTCCGGCGCGCCAAGGATGGCTGCGACCTGAGCGGTCAGGGTGGCGGCATCCAGCGACGCTTCGGGCAGGATGATGGCGGCGCCGGCGTCGGACAGGCCCTTGGCATTGGCGGTTTGGTGGTCGCCGGTGGCGGCGGCGAAGGGGATCAGGATCGCGGGGCGGCCGATGACCGAAATGTCGGCAACCGAAGACGCGCCCGAGCGGGAAATGACAAGCTGCGCTTCGGACAGGCGGCGGGGGATGTCGGTGAAGAAAGGCTCCACCTCGGCCGCGATGCCGGCTGTGGCATAGGTTTCCACGACGCGAGGCAGGTCTTCCTCGCGCGCCTGATGGGCGACGCGCAGGCGGTCGCGCAAGGGTTGGTCAAGGGCGGCAAGGGCGGCGGGCACGATGTCGGACAGGACGCGGGCGCCTTGGCTGCCGCCGATTACGACAACGCTCATCGGATAGTCGCCGGGGGCGATGTAGCCGGCACCGGCACGGTCCAGCACGGTCTGGCGCACGGGGTTGCCGGTGGGTTCGCCCACAACACCGTCGGGCAGTTTGGTGGGCCATGTGCCGCAGGCGACCTTGTCGACCCGTTTGGCGAAGGCCTGATTGACCCGGCCCAGCACGCCGTTTTGTTCGTGGATCATGCGGGGCAGTTGCAGGATCAAGGCCGCCGACAGGGTGGGGATGGTGGGATAGCCGCCAAAGCCCACAACCACGGCGGGCTTGTCGCGCCAGAGCCGGACCGTGGCGGACAGGATGCCGCCAAGGATGCGGAGGGGGGCGACCAGCTTGGCCAGCACACCGCCCCGGGCAAAGGTGGCGGAGGAGACTTGTGTGATTTCAACGCCTTCAGGAAACCCGCCGGTATAGCGCGCGCCGCGGGCATCGGTGGACAGGCGCACGCGCCAGCCCCGGGCCAGCATCGCCTCGGCCAGGGCCTGGGCGGGAAACATGTGCCCGCCCGTGCCCCCAGCGGCGATGAGGAGAAGGGGCGCCATCAGCGGCCCCGTTTGAAGATGTCGGCAAACTGGCCTTGCGGCCGGGTGCGGGTCAGGGCCAGCAGCATGCCCACCGTGATGCCTGCCGCGATGACCGAGGAGCCACCATAGCTGACAAAGGGCAAAGTCATGCCCTTGG
>CAMDHB010000156.1 GCA_945897655.1 Pseudorhodobacter antarcticus | reverse complement strand
CTTGGCGGGCTACGGCTTTTCCCGCTTCCGCTTTCCCTTGAAAGGGCTCTTCTTCGTCCTGATCCTGTCCACGATCATGATCCCCTTCCAGTCGATCCTGACGCCCCTGTTCCTGATCCTGTCCAAGGTCGGCCTGCAAAACAACCTGTTCGGCCTGATCCTGATCTATGTGACCCTGCAACTGCCCTTCTCGATCTTCATGATGCGCAACGCCTTTGACGCCGTCCCCATCGAGATCGAGGAGGCCGCGCGCGTCGACGGCGCATCCGTGCTGACCGTGCTCTGGCGGGTGATGATGCCCCTTGTCGCCCCAGGCGTGATATCGGTGGCCATCTTCGCCTTCCTCGCCGCCTGGAACGAGTTTCTGGCCGCGCTGATCTTTCTGACCGATCAGGACAGCTACACCCTGCCCGTGCTGATCGTGGCCGTCCGGTCGGGCCGCTATGGCTCCATCGACTGGGGCGCCGTGCAATCGGGGGTCACCGTGATGATGATCCCCTGCGTGATCCTGTTTCTGCTTTTGCAACGCTACTACGTGCGCGGCCTGACCGCTGGCGCCGTCAAATGACCCCGAAGGAGACTATGATGACCCAAACCAACTTTCGCCCCCTGTCGATCCCCGATGTGGACCTGCGCGGCTTTTGGGGCGAGCGGATTGATGCCGTGGCGGCCAAGACCGTGCGCATCCTGTATGACCGCTGCGTGACGGCGGGGATGCTGGATCAGATTGATCCGTCGCGCCCAGTGCCCGCACAGCGCATCCCCTACCACGTCCGCGACGGCTTCACGGCGGGCACGGTGACCACGCAGATGTTCTGGGACAGCGACATTGCCAAGACCATCGAGGCCGCCGCCTACGCCCTCTACCGCCGGCGCGACCCCGAGATTGAGGCGCTGATGGATGAGGTCATCGACATGTACGCCCGCCTGCAGCAGCCCGACGGCTATTGCAGCAGCTGGTACATCCGCATGCAGCCCGGCCGCCGCTGGACCAACCTGCGCGACTGCCACGAACTCTATTGCTGCGGCCACATGATCGAGGCCGCTGTCGCCTATGCCCAAGCCACCGGCAAGCGCACCTTCCTGGAGGTGATGTGCCGCTATGTCGACCACATCGCCACCGTCTTTGGCCCGAACGAAGGCCAGTTGCCCGGCTATTGCGGGCATGAGGAGATTGAACTGGCCCTCGTCCGCCTGTCCCGCGAAACCGGGCAGCAAAAGTATATGGACCTTGCCAAATTCTTCATCGACGCCCGGGGCCAGCAACCCCACTACTTTGACGAAGAGGCCTACCGCGACGGGCGCGACCCCAAGAATTTCCACTTCAAGACCTATGAATACAACCAGTCCCACCTGCCCGTGCGCCAGCAGACCAAGGTTGTGGGCCACGCCGTCCGCGCCATGTACCTGTACTCCGGCATGGCCGACATTGCCGCCGAATATGGCGATGACACACTGACGGATGCCCTGGAAATCCTGTGGGATGATCTGACCGGCAAGCAGATGTACCTGACCGGCGGCATCGGGCCTGCCGCCGCGAACGAAGGCTTCACCGCCGAATATGACCTGCCCAATGAAAGCGCCTATGCCGAAACCTGCGCCTCGGTCGGCCTGGTGTTCTGGGCGTCGCGCATGCTCGGGCGCGGCCCCAATCGCCGCTTTGCCGATGTGATGGAACGGGCGCTCTACAACGGCGCGCTGCCCGGCCTGTCACTGGACGGCGCCACGTTCTTCTACGAAAACCCGCTGGAAAGCAGGGGCGCGCACAACCGCTGGATCTGGCACCACTGCCCCTGCTGCCCGCCCAACATCGCCCGTCTGATCGGCGCGATTGGCACCTATATGTATGGCGTGTCCGACAATGCAGTGGCCGTGCACCTGTACGGCGAAAGCACGGCACGCATGTCTGTCGCCGGTGCCAAAGTAACCCTGACCCAAGAAGGCGACTATCCTTGGGCCGAAACGGTCACGATCCGTCTGGGCCTTGACCACCCGGCCCAGTTCGCCCTGCACCTGCGCGTGCCCGATTGGGCCGGCAAGGCGACCTTTGCCGTGAACGGGGCAGCGGCGGGTCCCGCACCTGTGGATGCCGCAGGCTATGTGACCCTGAACCGCACCTGGACCGATGGCGACAGCGTCACCCTGCACCTGCCGATGGACGCCCGCATGATGCTGCCCCATCCCCGGATCAAGGCTGACACCGGCCGCGTCGCCCTGATGCGCGGACCCTTGGTCTATTGCGCCGAGGCTGCCGACAACGGGGCAGATCTGGACATGATGGCCCTGCCCTCACATCTGGGCGCAGTCCAAACGGCGCGGGTGGCCGATCTGGGGGGTGCCATCGCGGTGGACGTCCACGCCTTGGTCGACAGTGACGCCGCCTGGGCCAACACCATGTACACGACCCAACCACCCCGCGCGGAAACCGCCGTCAGACGGTTCATCCCCTACCACCTGTGGGACAACCGCGCCGCTGGTGAAATGCGCGTCTGGGTCCGGCGGGCTGCCGAATGACCGACAACGCGATGATCGACTTGCGCGCCGTCCGCAAACGGTTCGGCGCGCTGGATGTGGTGCACGGCGTTGACCTGCAAATCGCCAAGGGCGAATTTGTGGTCTTCGTCGGCCCCTCGGGCTGCGGCAAGTCCACGTTGCTGCGGATGATCGCGGGGTTGGAAGACGTCAGCGACGGCGAAATCTGGATCGAGGGCGAGGATGTCACCGACCTTGACCCCTCACGCCGGGGCATTGCGATGGTGTTCCAAAGCTATGCCCTTTACCCGCACATGACCGTGGCCGACAATCTGGCGTTCGGGCTGAAACTCGCCCGGATGCCTGCGCAGGAACGGCAGGAACGCGTGTTGAAAGCCGCCCGCATGCTACAGATCGAACCCCTGCTGGACCGCCTGCCCCGCGCCCTGTCGGGCGGCCAGCGCCAGCGTGTGGCCATCGGGCGCGCCATCACCCGCGACCCTAGGCTGTTCCTGTTTGACGAACCCCTGTCCAACCTGGATGCCGCCCTGCGCGTGGCCACCCGCGTCGAAATCGCCCGGCTGCACGAATCGCTGCCCGGCACCACGATGATCTATGTGACCCATGACCAGACCGAGGCGATGACCCTTGCCGACCGCATCGTCGTGCTGCGCGCAGGCCGCATCGAACAGATCGGCACCCCGATGGAGTTGTACGACCGCCCCGGCAACCTGTTTGTGGCCGGTTTCATCGGCTCCCCGGCGATGAACTTCGTCACCGGACGCGTCGGCGATGCCCCGGGCCAAGTTGTGCTGGACGGCGCGGTCATCGAAACCCTCGCCGCCACTGGCGCGCCGGGGTCCGAGGTGACACTGGGTGTCCGCCCCGAAGACCTGTCCGCCACCACCCCCGAAGGTGCCATGATCTCGGGCCGGGTCGAGATTGTCGAACGCCTGGGCGAGGTGACCTTGGTCCACCTCTCAGCCGGGGCGATGGGCACGGTGATTGCCAAACTGCCCGGTGACATGGCGCCCACGCGGGGGGACCGGCTTGGCCTGACGGCACGCCGCGAAAAGCTGCATGTCTTCGGCCCCGATCAGCGCGCCCTGACCCGGCGCAGCCCCGTCTGATGGCTTGACACCGCGCCCCCACAGGCCGACCCTTGGCCAAAGGCGGAGGATGCTATGGCCTGGCTGCGACTTGTCCTGCTGACCTTGTTGCTGGCCACCCAGGCCAGCGCCAACCCGCTTCCCGGGTCCACCGACCCCGCCTTTGACGCCGCCCTGACGCAGCTTTTGCACAGCGACGATCCTGCGGCCCTTGCCACCCTGCACGACCTTGCCGCCGCCGGTAACGTGGCCGCCCTTGTCACCCTGCCCACCGCCACCGGCTGGCTGCCCCCCGCCCCTACCTATGCCGACCGTCAGGCCCTGCGCCAATTGGGCGGCGCATGGGTCACAGATCTGGCCCGCACCGCCGCCAAACCCGCCGACCTGTGGCGCGAGGGTGCAATCTCGCCCGATAGCCGCGACCAGTTGGACCGGGCGCTGTGGCTATACGAGTTGGGTGAGACTGCCAAGGCCGATGCGCTGCTGGCAGTGTGGCAGACCATCATGCCAGCGGCATCCCCCCTGCCCGAAGGCTTCCCCGATCTGGCCGCCGCCCCGGTGCTGAAGGCGATGGTGATGATCGACCATCTGACGCGCGGCAACCGCAAGTCCCTGTCCGTGCTGCAATATTGGCTGGACCTTGACCGCATCGAAGGCTGGATGGTCTTGGCCGAACTGACCGATCATTACACCGTGACCGGCGGCCAACCGATGATCGCCAGCCTCAAGGTCGGTGCCAACATCAAGACCCGCCTGCCCGATGGCCGCCGTGCCAAACGCCTGCTGTGGGACGAAGAACCGCCACCCCCCCTGCCAGCCGAGACGACAGCCCTGATCTTGCGCGACCTCATGCCCCTGCCGCAATTCGACCCCGTCCGCCAATATTGCGCCGCCACCTGCGCCAGCACGGCACCCACCTGTGCGGCGGCCTTTGTCAGCCTGCTCGGCGCCCCCCGCCGCTACGTCGCCTCGGCCACACCGCTGCAAGGGGCCGTGGACCCTGCGCGCTTTTTCGCCAGCCCGCGCGGCGAACAGGTCCTGATGGCCGCCGCCCTGCGCAACCGGCTTGGGCTGAACACGTCAGCCGATGTGCCAGCCGCCCTGACCGCCCATCCGGCCTATCAGGCAGCCGCAGCCCAGGACGCCTGCTTTGCCGCAGGAGCACTCCGCGCCGTGCAGCCCTTTCCGGCAGCCCCTTAAGTCGGCCCGTTAGCGTCACCAGCCTTGCACGCCCAATCTCAAGCGGGCTAAGGATGACCAACCCGATTGCAAAAGGAAATATCATGGCCGAAATTTCAGAATTCCAGGACCGCCTGCTTTCCTTGGGCCTTGCCCGTGTGTCCGAAGCGGCGGCCCTGGCTTCGGCCAATCTGGTCGGGCGCGGCGATGAAAAGGCCGCCGATCAGGCCGCCGTCAACGCGATGCGCGACCAGTTGAACCTGCTGGACATCGCCGGTGTCGTGGTGATCGGCGAAGGCGAACGGGACGAGGCGCCCATGCTCTTCATCGGGGAAGAAGTGGGCACCGGCAAAGGCCCCGCCGTCGACATTGCCCTTGACCCGCTTGAGGGCACGACCCTCACCGCCAAGGACATGCCCAACGCCCTGACTGTGATCGCAATGGCCCCGCGCGGCACCCTTCTGCATGCGCCCGATGTGTATATGGAGAAACTGGCCATCGGCCCCGGCTTCCGGCGCGGTGTGGTCACCTTGGACATGTCGCCTTCCGAACGCGTCTCTGCCCTCGCCGCGTCCAAAGGCTGCTCGACCAAGGACATCACCGTCTGCGTTCTGGAACGCCCCCGGCATGAACAGATGATCGAAGAAATCCGCTCGACCGGGGCCGCGATCCGGCTGATCACCGATGGCGATGTCGCGGGCATCATGCACTGCGCCGAACCCGCGATCACGGGGATTGACATGTACATGGGCTCGGGCGGTGCGCCCGAAGGCGTGCTGGCCGCGGCAGCCCTGAAATGCATGGGCGGCCAGATCTTCGGCAAGCTCCTCTTTCGCAACGACGAAGAACGCGCCCGCGCCCGCAAGGCCGGCATCACCAATTTCGACCGCGTCTATACCCGCGACGATCTGGTGACCTCTGACGTGATCTTTGCCGCAACCGGTGTCACCGATGGCTCTCTGGTCTCGGGGATCAAGCGCGAAACGGGCTATATCTCGACCGAGACCATCCTGATGCGCTCCAAAACTGGCTCCATTCGCCGGATGCTGTACCGCGCCCCTGTCAAGTAGGATGGGCAATATTGCCTATCCTACCGAAAGCTTGCGCTTGGCCGCAGGCCAAGGCACATCAGGCACATGACCGACCGCGCCTTTCTTGATGTCGACACCTCTCTGACCGGACGCCGCTGGACTGGCCCCAGCGCCGCTTCCGACCGTCTGGCCGAGGCGATGATGCAGGCCACCCGCCTGCCCCTGCCCCTGTGCCATACCCTTGTCGCCCGCAACGTCCCCCCGGCCGAGGCGCAGGCCTACTTGGCCCCCGCCCTGCGCGACCTGATGCCCGACCCATTGCGCCTGCGCGACATGGGGCCCGCCGCCGCACGGTTTCTGGCCGCCATCGCCACCCGCCAACGCATTGCGATCTTTGCCGATTATGACGTGGACGGCGGCGCCTCTGCCGCGCTGCTGATCATTTGGGCCCGGGCCTTTGGCATCACGCCGACCCTCTATATCCCTGACCGCATCGACGAAGGCTATGGCCCCAACATCCCCGCAATGGCCACTTTGGGGGCCGCGCATGACCTGATCATCTGCGTCGATTGCGGCACCCTCAGCCATGACCCCATCGCC
The DNA here is from genome assembly GCA_945897655.1 of Pseudorhodobacter antarcticus. GTDB lineage: Bacteria > Pseudomonadota > Alphaproteobacteria > Rhodobacterales > Rhodobacteraceae > Stagnihabitans. Next base: position 1,252 of record CAMDHB010000156.1, on the reverse strand, counting down.
GCCGCCGGTTGCGACGTGATCGTGCTGGACCACCACCTTGGCGGTGAGACACTGCCCCCCGCGCTTGCTGTTGTGAACCCCAACCGGCAGGACGAGGATGGCACCCTTGGCCACCTCTGTGCCGCCGCCGTCGTGTTCCTGATGCTGGTCGAGGCGAACCGCCAGTTGCGCGCCACAGGCCAGACCGGCCCCGACCTGATGGCCCTCCTGGACCTTGTGGCCCTCGCCACCGTCGCCGATGTCGCCCCCCTGATCGGCGTCAACCGCGCCTTCGTGCGGCAGGGGCTCAAGGTGATGGCCCGCCGCGACCGCCCCGGCCTGCGCGCCCTGTCCGACATCGCCAAGCCGGATCAGGCGCCCACCGCTTATGCCTTGGGCTTTGTCCTTGGCCCCCGCATCAACGCCGGAGGCCGCATCGGGCAGGCCGATCTTGGCGCGCTCCTTCTGGCCACCGACAACCCGCTGGAGGCCACCCGCATGGCCGAACGGCTGAACCACCTGAACACCGAACGTCGCGAAATCGAGGCCGCCGTCCGTGCCGAGGCCCTCGCCCAGGTCGAGGCGCGCGGAACCTCCGGCGCACTGGCCTGGGCCGCTGCCGATGGCTGGCACCCCGGTGTCGTCGGAATCGTCGCCGCAAGGGTGAAAGAGGCGACAGGCCGCCCCTCGGTGATCATCGGCTTCGACGGCCTCGATGGCAAAGGCTCCGGCCGCTCGGTCGAAGGGGTCGACCTTGGGGCCGCCATCCACCTACTGGCCGCCGAAGGGCTGATCCAGAAAGGCGGCGGTCACCGCATGGCCGCCGGCCTCAGCCTGACCCGCGCCCAACTGGCCCCCGCCATGCAGCGGCTGGACGAACTGCTGGCCCGCCAATCGCCGCCCCTGACCAATGTCCAGACCCTGCGTCTGGACGGCGTCCTGATGCCCTCCGCCGCCACCCCCGCGCTGATCGAGGAGATTGACAGCGCCGGTCCCTTCGGCGCCGCCTCCCCCGCCCCGCGCTTTGCCTTTGCGGACCAGCAGGTCACCGCCCGACCGATGGGCAATGGCCATATGCGCCTGAATTTCGGCGACGGCGGCGCGAAACTGGAAGCGGTGCTGTTTGGTGCCCACGACACCCCGATGGGCGCCGCCTTCGAAAACCCCGGCCACCGCCGTTTTCACCTTGCCGGGCGGCTGGAGTTGAACAGCTGGGGCGGACGCACCCGGGTGCAGTTGCGTCTGGAAGATGCCTCTGTGGCGAATGGATGAT
>CAMDHB010000155.1 GCA_945897655.1 Pseudorhodobacter antarcticus | reverse complement strand
GCTGGCGCGGGATCTTTGGCGCGCTGCTGGTGGCATCGGTGCTTAGCCTGGCCATGCTGGCCTTTGCGCAGCGGGAAACCTTGGCACCTGACAACCGTCGGCCGTTCAATCTGGGCACATTGCTGCGCGGTTGTGGTGAGTTGATGTGGGACCGGTCGTTTCTGCTATGGACGTTCATTGGCGCGTTCGGCTTTGGCAGTTTCTTCATCTTCCTCGCCTCAGCCTCGTATGTGTACCAACAGGGGTTCGGCCTGACCTCGACCCAGTTTTCGTTGGCTTTTGCGGTCAATGCGATGTCCTTCATCGGGGCGTCGCAACTGGCCAGCCGGGCGTCCACGCGGTTTGGGGTGATGCCGATGCTGAAATGGTCCTCGGTGGCCTTTGCGGCGGCGGCCTGTGCGACATTGGTACTGGCGCTGGCGGGCTATGGCAATCTGTGGGTCTGCATGGCGGGTCTGGCGGTCAGCAATGCCTGTCTGGGGTTGATCATCCCATCGACGATGGTGCTGGCGCTGGATGAGCAGGGTGAGAAGGCGGGCTTGGCGTCGTCGCTGGGCGGCACGTTGCAGATGCTGACGGGCGGGGTGATGGTGGTGGTGCTGGGGCCGTGGCTCGGCGCGGATGCGAAGCCGATGGTGGCGGGCATCGCCGGGGCGGCGCTGGTCACCATGATCCTGACGCTGATGGTGGCACAGGGTCAGGCGGCGCGGACGGCGGCCTGAACTTCGGCCAGGGCGGCGTCCAGCACCTCCAGCCCCGCGCCGGGGCGGGTGACGCCTTCGGACAGCACACGGCGGTAAGCGCGGGCACCGGGGCGGCCCTGAATCAGGCCCAGCATGTGGCGGGTGATCTGGTGCAGTTTGCCGCCCATGGCCAGATGGGTGGCGATATAGGGGTACATGGCACGGGCAGCCCCCTCGGCATCCAGCCCCGGCCCGTCGCCCCACAGGGCATCGGCCCCGATCAGGGTTTGGGCGGGATCGTGATAGGCGGCGCGGCCGATCATCACGCCGTCCAGCCCCATGTCCAGCACTTGGGCGGCCTGTGCCAGCGTGGTGATGCCACCGTTCAAGCAGATGGTCATTTGCGGAAAGGCCAGTTTCATGCGGCGGACCAGATCGTAGTCCAGCGGCGGGATTTCGCGGTTTTCCTTGGGGCTGAGGCCCTGCAGCCAGGCTTTGCGGGCGTGGATGATGACATGGGTTACCCCGGCGCGGGCGATGTGGTCCAGAAAATCGGGCAGGGTTTCCTCGGGGTCCTGATCGTCGACACCGATGCGGCATTTGACGGTGACGGGCACCGTGGACGCGTCGATCATCGCCGCGACACAATCGGCCACCAGCGCAGGCCGCTCCATCAGCACAGCACCAAAGCAGCCCGATTGCACGCGGTCAGACGGGCAGCCGACGTTCAGATTGACCTCGTCATAACCATAAGGGGCGGCGATGCGGACGGCCTCGGCCAGTTCGCTTGGGTCAGAACCGCCCAGTTGCAGCGCCACAGGGTGTTCGCCGCCATGCGCCAGCAGGCGGTCACGCGGGCCGTGGATCACGGCGGGGGCGGTGACCATTTCGGTATACAGCATCGCCCGCCGCGTCATCAGCCGGTGAAAATAGCGGCAATGGCGGTCGGTCCAGTCCATCATCGGGGCAACGGACAGGCGGTGGGCGGGAAAATCGGGCATAGCGCGGGGTCCTGGGGCGTCAGGGCGTGATTGCGCAGGAAATGCGCTTGCGGGCAAGGGGTTTGGCAGCGGTCAGTCGAAATGCGCGGTGTGCAGGGGCAGGATGGTGCCGTCTTGCAGGGTTGCACTGTCCGGGCCGATGGACAGGGATTGGCCGCTGCGGGCGGTGGAGGGTACTGCCCCCATGGCCGTTCGCACCGACACGGGGCCCGCGCCCAGATCCAGCGCGGTGGCCACGCCCTTGGCGGTCAGGCGGTTGGGGCGGATGGCGGCTTGCCAGCCTTCAAGGCCCAGGGCGCAAGCTTCCTCAATCCCCAAGACCCCCACATGCACGCCGTTCCAGGGCGGCAGGTCGCGGCCACCGTTGGAAAACCACATCATCGTCTGGGGCAGCACCGCCACGGGTTTGACCATCACCGCGATGTCGCCCGACGCAGGGCGCAGCACCGTGACCCAACCCAGCCGCTGGGTGGGGTCGTCAACCAGCATCACGAAATCCTCATGCGCGCGGCCGATGGGATAGGTTGTCAGGTCAACCGGACCTTGGGCACCTGGAAAGGCGGTCAGGTCAGAACCCTCGGCCGGATAGCGCAGGGCAGCGCGGCCCGGTTCCAGGGGCTGCGGCGGGGTTTCGGCCCAGAGTTTGGGGGAAAAGCGCAGGTGTCCGCCGCCGCGCAGATCGACCATCGCGTGATGGGCCATGGGCAGAAGGCCGGTGCCGCCGGTAAAGACATGCTCTTGATACAGGAACGGATGATCGTCGCGCAGGGTCCAGATCTTGTCCACCTCAGCCCCAGCGATGCGGTGGGACAGGCGGAAGCGGGCGGTGACGCCACCGTCAAAGCGGGTTTCATCCACCAGCGCCCAGGCGGCATTGGCCGACCAGCCGTGGGCGGGCGCACCTTCGACATCATCGGCGCAGAACGGTGCACAGAAGAAATCGCCCGACATGCGGCGCAGATGGGGGGCCATGTCGGGGGGGAAGCGGGCCGGATCGTCGGGCAGATCGGCCCAAGGGACCCGCGCAAAGGGGGCAATGGTGCGCCCGTCGCGCAGCACCTCAAATCGGGCCAATTGGCCAAGGCCAAGGTCCAGTGCCACGTGGATGCCACGGGCAGTCATCTCATGCAGCGCGGGTTCCATCGTCAGGCTCTCCTCTCAATCTCAAACCGCCACAACGCCGGTTTCGGGCAACAGGCGCATCACATCCTCGGGGCGGCAAAGTTGGGTGGCATCGGTCATCACGGCGGCAGAGGCGGCGGCGGAGCCGAAAGACAGCGCCTCGGCATTGGATTGGCCGCGCGACATGGCAAGAACAAAGGCCGCCACGAAACTGTCACCCGCGCCCACGGTCGAGCGGACCTTGACCTTGGCCGCCTTGGCAAAGATGCGCTGTGTGGCGTCGGCCATCACATTGCCATCGGCCCCGCGCGCCACGATCACCCGCTGCGCCACGCCGCGCCGGACGAGCGATTGCGCGAATTCTGCAGTATCGGCGCGGGTTTCCAAGGGGTGGCCCGCCAGCCCCTCCGCCTCCTCACCATCCATCCGCAGGACGGCAAGGCCCGGAATGGGGTTGCGTACGGCCTCGGTCAGGGCGGTACCCGAGGTGTCCAGAACCACTTGGCTACCCGGCATGGATTGGGCCAGTTGCGCCGGGAAATCGGCGGGAACGCCAGGGGGTTGGCTGCCCGAGATCACGCTGATGCCGCCGGGCCGGGCCGTGGCGCGCAGCAGGGTAAAGACGCGCAGCCGTTCCGCCTCGCCCCACACGGGGCCCGGCAGCATGTAGCGGTATTGCAGGCCAGTGCTGGTTTCATTGACCGTCAGGGATTGCCGGGTTTCGCCGGGGCCAAGGATGGACAGAAAGGTCACCCCCGCCGCCCGGATCAGACCTGCCACGCGGTCACCGGTCAGCCCCCCCAAGGCGACCAGCGCCAGACTGTCGCCGCCCAGCGCCCGGATCGCGCGGCTGACATTCAGCCCGCCGCCGCCCGGGTCCAGCAAAGGGTCCGAACAGCGCAGCTTGTGCCCCGGCACGATCTGGCCAATCTCGGTCGCCATATCCAGTGCGGGGTTCAGCGTCAGGGTCAGGATCGGGGCGGGTTCCGTCATCATTCACCTCGTGTTAGCGCCAGCATAGAGTACTTCGCCCCCCCGGCGAAAGTGTCTTGCGGTCGCGGCCCTGCCCCTTATCATCGCAGCCGCAGCAGGAGGTATCAGCCCATGACCCGCGCCACGCTTTACTATTCCAAAAACCTGAACCCCCGGCTTTGCGTCGCCGTGGCCCGCTATCTGGGGGCGGACCTTGACTATGTGGGCAACCACCTTCTGACCCCCGACCAGCGCGGCCAGATTGCCAACCTGAACCCGATGGGCCGCTATCCCATTCCGGTGCAGCCGGATGGCAGCAGCCTGTGGGAAACCGATGCCATCATCTGCCATTTGTCGGCGGCGGTTGGGGCCGACCTGTGGCGTCAGGGGGCGGACCAGCCAGAGATGATACGCTGGCTGTCGTGGTCGGCCTATCACCTGATCCCGGCGGGGGATGTGCATTACTTTGAAAACATCGTGCGCCCCACCTTTTCGGACACGCCCGAAAACCCCGATATCATGGCCCAGTCGATGACCCGGTTTTGCGACTATGCCGGGCTTTTGAACGATTGGCTGGCGGGCCGCACATGGCTGGTGGGTGATCATCTGTCCTATGCCGATTTCCGGGTGGCGACCCTGATGCCCTTTGCCCGCGACGCCCTGCTGCCGGTTGACGATTACCCTCACATCCTGCGCCATGCCGCGCAACTGGACGCCCTGCCCCATTGGCGCGACCCGTTTGCGGGGCTTGCGTAACTGCGCCTTGCCGCGCCCGCCCCCCTCGTTTATCAGGGAAAAAACCCCGGGGATCCCATGCGCATTCTGGTTACCAATGACGACGGCATCAACGCCCCCGGGCTTGAGGTTCTTGAGACGATTGCGCGTGAAATCGCGGGGCCGGATGGCGAGGTCTGGATCGTGGCGCCCGCCTTTGAACAATCAGGTGTGGGGCATTGCATCAGCTATACCCATCCCACCATGATCGCCGAACTGGGCCCCCGCCGCTTTGCCGCAGAAGGCTCGCCCGCCGATTGCGTTCTGGCGGGGCTGTTTCATGTGATGAAGGATGCCCGGCCCGATCTGGTGCTGTCCGGCGTCAACCGGGGCAACAACGCGGGCGAGAATGTGCTCTATTCCGGCACCATCGGCGGCGCGATGGAGGCGGCGTTGCAAGGCGTCAAGGCCATTGCAATGAGCCAGTTCATGGGGCCCATGAACAACAAGCTGGCCAATCCCTATGAGGCGGCGGTGCAGCATGGTGTGGCCTTGGTGCGCAACCTGTTGGATCACGGGCTGTGGGACGATGCCGATTACCGGCTGTTTTACAACGTGAACTTCCCCCCCGTCCCTGCCGCCGACGTCAAGGGTACCCGCGTGGGGGCCCAAGGGTTCCGCCGCTATACCTCCTTCGGGCTGGAACCGCACACCTCGCCCACGGGGCGGCAGTTCCTGTGGATCAAGGGGGGCGAACAGGGTCGACCCACCCTGCCCGGCACCGATGTGACGCTGAGTGTGGAAGGCTATATCGCCGTGACCCCGCTGCGCTGCGATCTGACCGCGCATGACAGTCTGGCCGAACTGGCAAGGCGGATCGAATGACAGACGACGCCGCCTCGGATGACCCGGCCGAACGGCAGATGCGCTTTCTGTTTGCGCTGCGCACGCGCGGGGTTACCGATGCGCGTGTGCTGACGGCGATGGAGCGGGTCGACCGGGGCGCCTTTGTCCGCGGCCTGTTTGCCGAACGCGCCTATGAGGACATGCCGCTGCCGATTTCCTGCGGCCAGACGATCAGCCAGCCCTCGGTTGTGGGTCTGATGACGCAGGCGCTGAACGTGCAGCCCCGCGATACCGTGCTCGAGATTGGCACAGGCTCGGGCTATCAGGCGGCGATCCTGTCGCAACTGGCGCGCCGGGTCTATACCGTGGACCGCCACCGCCGTCTGGTGCGCGAGGCGCAGGATGTGTTCCGCGACCTTGGGCTGGTGAACATCACCGCCTTTACCGCCGACGGCAGCCACGGCCTGCCCGAACAGGCGCCGTTTGATCGCATCATCGTGACCGCTGCGGCAGAAGACCCGCCCAGCCCCCTCTTGGCGCAGTTGAAACTGGGCGGTATCATGGTGTTGCCGGTTGGCCAGTCTGACACGGTGCAAAGCCTGCTGAAGGTCACGCGGCTGGAAAGCGGCTATGATTATGAGGAACTGCGGCCGGTGCGCTTTGTGCCGCTGGTCGCGGGATTGGCAACGGAATAACGCCATCAGGATCAACCGGGTGGCAGATTTGATCGGGACGAAGGACGGTTCATGCAGGTGATTTCTGTGGGTAGTGCCGGAATGGGGCGCGGGGGCGTGCGGAACCTTGCGCTGATGGCCGCGCTGTTCCTTGGGGCCTGCGGCAACAGCAATCTGGACTGGGACCTGCGCAACAATGACAGCGCCACGTCGGGTGCGGTGGGTCGGCTGACCAATGACCGGCCAACGCCGGATGCCAACGGGGTGATCACCTATCCAGATTATCAGGTGGCGGTGGCCCGCAGCGGCGATACCGTGGCCTCGCTTGCCGCGCGCGTTGGCCTGAGCGCCGAACAGGTGGCCGCCTTCAACGCGCTGCAACCCGACAACACCCTGCGCGCGGGCGAGGTTCTGGCCCTGCCAGTGCGCGTGGCCGGGGCTGTTGATCTGACCACGCAGCCGACCGGCGGGCTGGACGTGGCCTCGATCGCGACCACGGCGCTGGACCGAGTGGATGAGACGGTCCCCGCTTCGGCCGCGACGCCCTTCTCCAGCGCCACCTCTGGGCCTGCGCCGGTGCGCTACCGTGTCAAGCGAGGCGAGACGGCTTTTACCATCGCGCGGCAGTTCAACATCTCGGCCAAGGCACTGGCCGATTGGAACGGGCTTGGCCCCGATCTGGGCGTGCGCGAAGATCAGTATCTGATCATCCCCACCCCGCAAGACGCCGCCCGCCTGCCTGCCCCGGTGGTCGACGCCGCCCTGCCCGGCGAAGGGTCGGTGTCGCCCGAACCCCCATCCGCCAGCACCCCCATGCCGGACGAGGGCACGCCCACCGTGGCCGAAGTGGCCGAAACCCTTCCCCCCTCGCCCGACCTTGCGACCGGGCGGACGGCCTCGTCGGCCGCGCAGTTCGTCATGCCCGCCGACGGCGCGATCACCGGCGCCTACAAGAAAAAGGTCAATGACGGCATCGATATTGCCGCTGCGGCAGGATCGGATGTCAGGGCAGCCGCTGCCGGTACCGTCGCCGCCGTGACCAAGGACCCATCAGGCGCGATCATCCTTGTGCTGAAGCACAGTGGCGGCTTGCTGACGGTCTATACCGGGATCGACACTGTCACCGTGGCCCAAGGCGCACAGGTCACGCGTGGCCAGACCATTGCCAAGGTGGCCCCGGGCAACCCGCCCGAACTGCATTTCGAAGTGCGCCAAGGGCTCGAGTCGGTCGACCCGGTCAGCTATCTGCAATGATCCCCGCAGGATGGGCAGTATTGCCCGTCCTGCCAGCACCGCTAAAGCGTCGGACCCGGCACAAGCGGTGACCCATCGCTGAACCGCGACAGTCGGAACCGCGTCAGATCGTGGCCCACCTTGCCCCCGGCGACCAGATCGGCCACCACACGACCCACACCGGGGCCAATGCCAAAGCCGTGGCCGCACATGCCGGTGGCAATCACCAAACCGGGAATTGCACCCACCCGGTCAATCACCGGCACGATGTCGGGGATCATGTCGATCATCCCGCCCCAGGCCGTCTTGATATCCGGGCGGCCAAGATCGGGGAAGGCGCGGGCAAAGCTGTCTTGAACCGAGGCAAGAAATTTCTGGTTGGGCGCGGGGTTCAGGATGCG
>CAMDHB010000154.1 GCA_945897655.1 Pseudorhodobacter antarcticus | reverse complement strand
GTTGGCGGGGGGGCTGTTCTGGGGGTTTTTCCTGACGCCCGATGATTACAAGCAGGGATCAACCGTCAAGATCATCTATCTGCATGTGCCAAGCGCCATGATGGCTGTGACGGCGTGGTTCATGATGCTGGCGGGGTCGCTGATCTGGCTGATCCGGCGGCACCATGTGTCCGCACTTGCGGCCAAGGCGGCGGGGCCGGTTGGCCTGACCTTCACGCTGATCGGTCTGGTCACGGGGGCAATCTGGGGCCAGCCGATGTGGGGCACCTGGTGGGCCTGGGACCCGCGGCTGACATCGTTCCTGATCTTGGGGTTGTTCTATCTTGGGTACATCGCCCTTTGGGAGGCGATCGAGGATCCGGATACGGCGGCGGATCTGACGAGCGTTCTGTGCATCGTGGGGTCAGTCTTTGCCTTCATGTCGCGCTATGCGGTGATGTTCTGGAATCAGGGCCTGCATCAGGGCGCGTCGCTGAGTGTGGACAAGAAAGAGCATGTGTCGGATGTGTATGCCTTTCCGTTATGGACCTGCATCGCGGGGTTTGTGCTGTTGTTCGTGACGCTGGTCCTGCTGCGGACACGGACCGAAATCAGGGCGCGGCGGATGAAATCGCTTTTGACGCGGGAGCGGGTGGCATGATGCCTGACTTGGGGAAATATGCGGGCACCGTTCTCGGGGCTTATGGTGCGGCGCTGGTCTTGCTGGTGGCGCTGGTCGTACTGACGCTGTGGCAGGGCGCGCGGGTCAAGCGCGCGTTGCAAGAAGTTGAGGCAAGGGCCAAATCCGATGGTTAAACCGCTGATGGTGTTGCCCTTGGTTGTGGTGGTGGGGCTGCTTGCGGCCAGCTATGTCAAGCTGGGCACGGGTGAGGCGAACCTGCCTTCGACGATGGAAGGGCGTGTGGCCCCAATGGTCACTGTGGCGGCGCTGGGCAACGGCGACCCTGTGACCCAAGCAGATCTGATGGCGCCCGGGGTCAAGCTGGTAAACTTCTGGGCCAGCTGGTGTCAGCCTTGCCGGGTGGAACATCCGGTGCTGGACCGGTTGCGCGAGGAGGGCGTGGTGATCTACGGCATCAACTACAAGGACGAGCCCGACGCCGCCCAAGGATTTCTGGCTGAAATGGGTAACCCCTATGCCAAGCTTGGGGCCGACAGCGGGCGGATGGCGCTGGATTGGGGCGTGTATGGGGTGCCCGAAACATATGTGATTGATGGCAGCGGCACAGTGGTGCTGCGCTGGGCCGGGCCCATAACCGAGGCTGTGCTGGAAAAGACCCTGCGTCCGGCGATGGCCAAAGCCGCAGCCAACTGACGAAGCAGCGGCATGGCAGTGATCCAGACTGTCCCGATGCCGTGGCATGCCCAACAGGCGTTGCGCGTCAAACTTGCCGGCCGTGTCATATTCCTCAACAACCGCCACGGCGTGCTGTACAACCAGCAAGGTGGGGCTCAAGTGTGGCGTGCAGGGCAACGCGCCGCGACTCGCTTCGCGCAGATTGCACCAAACGGAAGACGCACCCCTGTTTCTCAGCTTGACCGATAATTTGGCCACGCGGCGGGACAGTTTCTGGGACGATTTTGCCCCACGGCACGGCCCAGACCCGACGCTGTCCCTGTGTTTTGATGCCTCTACCGAGGTCTTTTCAGTGGTGCCACCCGACAATCCGGGCTCAGGCTGTCTGGACCGAGTATTGCGGCTACCACGCGTCCCTGCGCCGCGCCATCGACCAATACCCCGGCTTTTTCGGCTCGTTTTCTTATGAACCCACCCTTGCCGCCGATCCTGGCGGGACGATGGGGGGTGGTTCGGCCGGATGATCAGCACGAGCGTCCGTTCCGGCTCGTGGATCTTTGGAATGTGGACCGGCCAAACAGGAATGCCGACCTGTCGGCACTTGAAGCAGCGGATAGCGAACGCACACTGACCGACTGGATTTTGGCGCAGCGACTGCCTGCGCCTTTTCACCACAAGACCAACCGGCGACAGCTTTTGCAGGACCAGGTGGCGCAAATTGCCGCCGGTCCTGCCTGTCTGCGCCGGATCGGCGGGGCTGCCTAGCCCCGCGACTTGCGCCCGCCGCGACGGCCCGAGGTGGCCTGCGATGCGGCGGCAGAGGCTTCGGCGAAGGTGGCCCCAGCCTCGACCGCTTCGATCACCTTGGCAAAGCGGATCCATTCGCCGCCGTTGGCGTCATGGTCCATCAGGAAGTTGGCGGCGCGGATCGCCTCCATCTCCACTTGCCGGACCGGGTTCATGATGGCGGATGTCATGCCCGCGCCAATCGCCATCGGCAAGAAGGCCGCGTTGATACCGTGACGGTGGGGCAGACCGAACGAGATGTTCGATGCGCCACAGGTGGTGTTCACGCCCAACTCCTCACGCAGGCGGCGGACGAGGGTGTAGACTTGGCGGGCAGCGGAACCGAGGGCGCCGACCGGCATGACCAGGGGGTCTACGACAATGTCATGGGCCGGGATGCCGAAATCGGCAGCGCGTTCCACGATCTTCTTGGCCACGGCAAAGCGGACGTCGGGGTCTTGGGAGATGCCGGTGTCATCGTTGGAGATGGCGACGACGGGAACGTTGTACTTTTTGACCAGCGGCAGGATACGCTCCAGCCGCTCTTCCTCACCCGTGACCGAGTTCAGGAGGGGGCGGCCTTCGCAGGCCAGCAGACCCGCTTCCAAAGCACCGGGGACCGAGCTGTCAATGCACAGGGGCACGTCGACGGTCTGCTGAATGATCTCGATCAGCGCCTTCATCAGCGGCGGTTCCGTGAAGTTGTTGTCGGCATAGCGCGGGTCGGCTGCCATACGGTTGGTGAATACAGCGCCCGAGTTCACGTCCAGCACGGTCGCACCACAGGCGACCTGTTCCAGCGCGTCACGGATGACGGTGTCGAAATTGTCCATCTCCAACTCGGCCGCCAGTTTCTTGCGGCCGGTGGGGTTGATACGCTCGCCAATCACGCAAAAGGGCTCGTCAAAGCCGATGATGACGGTCTTGGTTTTCGATTCGATGACGGTGCGGGTCATGTGAAGTCCTTATGCGTTGGCCGGAACGCCCGCGGCGCCGCCGTTTTCGGTGACCCAGGCGGCATTGGTCTTGATACCGCCCAGAGGGAAGAAATGCACCTGTTCGATGCCGAAATTCGGGGTCTTGGCGGCATGTGCCGCCAGTTCGCTGACGAATTCCGTGGGCTCGTAAGGCAAAAGCAGTTTGGTGACATCCATCGCCCGCTTTTGCAGGACGCGCAAGCTGGCGCCCACCCCGCAAGACACGGCGAACTTGATCAGGGTTTGCAGTTTTGCAGGGCCTGCAACACCGATATGGATGGGCAGGGTGATGCCCTCGGCGGCAAGACGGTTGGCCCACGCGATCACCGGGCCAGCCTCGAAACAGAATTGGGTGGCGATGGCCATCTTGGCGTCGGTGCGGTTCTGGAAGTCGTTCTTCCACTTCAGCGCCTGCAACACGATCTTGTCGCCGCCATCCTTGTCGATGTCCTTGTTGCCCTCGGGGTGACCTGCCACATGCAGGCGTTCGAACCCGTCAAAGAGGCCGGTTTCCAGCAGCTGCATCGAATTGTCGAAATCCCCGGCGGGCGTGTTCACGCCGCCGCCCAGCAGCAGGGCCTGCTTGACCCCTGCCTCACCCTTATAGCGGGCAATCCAGTCGGCAAGGGTGGCCTTGTCGTGGATGATGCGGGCCGGGAAGTGCGGCATCACGTCAAAGCCTTCGCCAGCAACGCGGCGGGCGGTGGCGACCATGTCGTCAATCGGCGTGCCCTCGATATGGGCGATGTAGACGCGGGTGCCGCGCGGCAGCAGGGCGCGGAAATCCTCGACCTTCTCGGCGGTGCGGGGCATCACCTCGATCGAATAGCCTTGCAGAAAGGCCTCGTTCAGGGCGGGGGCCTCGGAGGACTGGGGGGCAGCACGGCGGAAATTGAACAGGGCCATAACGGTTTCCTTACTCGGGCTTTGCCCAGCCTTCGGCGTTGATCAAGGTTTTCAGGCGTTCGGTGTCATAGGTCGCCTCGATCTTGGCGGCCTCTGACGCGGCCACGGCATCAGGCTCGCCCTCAACCGTAAAGGGCGCGGCTTTGCGCCATTCGCCCAGATAGGCATCGGCATCCTTCAGCCCCACCTTCATGGCACAGCGGTCGATCGCCTGTTCAAACCGCTCCGTCAGCTTGACCTTGGAGCCGGTGCGCCCCTTGCCCACGATGATCTGCGCGGGGATGTCGCGCCAATAGACGATGGTGACTTCGGGCATGGTGATTCCTGTGCTGGCTTCCGCGTTGGACACTATGGCAAACCGCCCCAAGAACGACAAGAATTGCGACCCGTCATACATCAAAGGCGACGCGAACAGGTCGTGTTTCGACAAGTTGCCAAAGGGTGATTTGCGGTTGCCCGACTGGGTGAGGTGGGATAAGACCGTCCCATACAACGGAGGCTTTGAATGCCGCGGACAACCAGAAAAATTCTTGTATCGAACGCAGCATTCAGAAGACCAGATTTGATCAAGTTCTTGAGAACCGAAGGGGCGTCCATTAATGTTGGTGAGGCAAAGGGCCTATCCCCCTTGTCCAAATGGTTGATAATGTCCAACATTGAAAAGTATTCAGATCGCGTTGATATCACTGACAATGTCATTATAAAAGTTCTTGGCAGGATTAATCGGCCCGGTTCGCCGCGTGAGGTGATAAAGTCCTGGCTTGTGACGCGGCTTTTTGACTCGACGCCAAGGTCCAAAGAAGAAGGCAAAGAGCATCTTTTTGTGGGACGCATCAAGAATGCGACCGATCTCACGGAAACCAAGCTTTTGTTGGAAGAGGACGAGAAAGCAACAGGCGTGCATGCCAACCGGGCTTTTCTGGAGGCCGCACAGTTTTTCGCGGCCGCGGATGTTCACAACGCCTATCTGAAATTTGACGAAATGCGCAGGGCCTTGCTTGCTGGTGAATTCGTCGGGCCGCACACTCAGGGTGCCATGTCCCTCAGGCCGCTGGAGGAGTTTTCCAAGGCGCTTGATCAGGCCAAAACCCAAAAAAGCCCCCGTGACCCCATTACCTTTCCCGGCGGGCAATTTGCAGAAAAGAAGCCCATTGTCGTGATCGGTGTGGATCCGGTTTATCATGAGCGTTATGCCGCCCGTATGGTCGAAACCGCCAACGGCGTGGTCAATATTAATTTCCACGTCTGCAACCCCGAAGCGTTGAAACCGATAACCGCCGACAACGTCCGCTATTCGTTCGAAAGCAATCCTGCGGCCAAGTCGCCTTACTATGCCTCGATGCGGTTCCTCGCGTTGCGCCAGATTTTGCAGACTTATGAGGCGCCGGTGATCACGCTTGACGCAGATTCAGCCATGCGCGGCGAGGTTCCGTTGTTGTTTGGGATGATGGACAATTTTGATGTCGCCTTGAACACATCGCGGGATGGGCGCGGTGTAATGCCGTGGCGCTATATCAATGCACAGGTTGTCGGAGCTAATCCCTGCGAAGCCGCCTATGGTTTTTTGACAAACTTTGAGGCGCAGTTTGATTACCTGATGGCGCAGGATGGCAAGGTCACCTGGTATGTCGATCAGGCCTTGTTGATGTCGTCCTTGCTGTTGACCAAAGAACGCGCGCCCGAGACACGGTTTTTGGTGCGCGGATTGTCAAAACTGTCGGGAACACGCCAGTCAAAGGTCTGATCTGGCAAACTGAATTGACAGTCTTGTGCTGGATCTGACATCCGCTCCGGGTACTGTGAAAATGATGGCCCTTAGGTAAATCTGCGTCTGCGTTCCATGATTTGACGTGGACTTCAACCGCCTTCTGTATGGCGCAAATCAGGTATCTTGAGTCAACGGTGCGATGCCTCTTGCGAACCATTTGCCTTGTGCGTGTACCTTCAAGATACTCAATCCCCAGCGGTTCATCTTTCACCGACGTTTGAAACTGTTGCACAACTGGCTCCGAGACGGGAGGCTGCAATGCAAAGCTGCGCTGCATCCATCAATGCCGTTTTGAATGGCCATAAAGGTTCTGTACCATCCGTTGGCAGCCGCGCGCGGATTTTTCGGCATGCCGGTCCGCCAAGGGGGGGGCGTGGATTCCTGCTTGCGGCCAAGGCTTCTGTTGCGATAGCGTCAACTTAACTACCTATGGAGGGCGATGATGGCGCCCGAGCGTCCCCGGGGGGAGGACGCGATGCCAAGGGCGGTCGAGCCTCCGGAAGGGGGCGCCCGTCTGACCGAACCGTCACCCCCCCAGCCGACCGGATCGGCGCAGCTTTATGCTGCGCTGGATCTGGGAACAAATTCGTGCCGGATGCTGATTGCCCAGCCAAAGGGCAGTCAGTTTCGGGTCATGGACAGCTTTTCCAAGACGGTGCAACTGGGCGCCGGGCTGGAAGCGTCTGGCCGTTTGTCGCGCGCCTCGATGGGGCGGACGATTCAGGCGTTGCGGATCTGTCAGAAAAAGATTGAAAAGCATGGCGTTACCCGGTTGCGGCTGGTGGCGACCGAAGCTTGCCGCCGGGCGCGCAACGGCCGCGACTTCATGAAGCAGATCCGACGCGAAACCGGTTTGCTGGTTGAGATCATCGCGGCGGAGGAGGAGGCGCGTCTCGCCGTCATCTCTTGCGCGCCCTTGGTGCAACCGGCGACTGAGCAGTTGCTGGTGGTCGACATCGGGGGCGGATCAACGGAACTGGTCTGGATCGACCTCTCCTCAGTCGCGCCAGATGACCGGTCCCGGGCGATCATGCGGCTGCATTCCGGCTTTCACGTCCAGGGCCCGCAGGATGCCCGGGTGGTCGACTGGATTTCGGTGCCCCTGGGCGTGGCAACGCTGAAAGACCAGTTTGGCGATGTCGACGACGATGCCGCCCGCTTTGCCCTGATGTCGTGGTTTTTCGAGGAGCATCTGGCAGCCTTCTCTCCTTATAACGCCGCACAGGCCCGGGCAGGGTTTCAGATCATCGGGACCAGCGGCACGGTGACCACGGTGGCCGCGTCCTTCCTCGGTCTGCGCCGGTATGACCGGGCCAAGGTGGATGGGTTGGTGATGACATCGGACCAGATCGACTTTGTCATCCGCGAATATCTGTCCTTGGGCCCCGAAGGGCGGCGGCATGATCCGCGCATTGGCCGCGACCGACATACGCTCATCATGTCCGGGGCGGCTATCCTTCAGGCGCTGATGCGGATATGGCCAACCGATCAGTTGTCTGTCGCAGACCGGGGTTTGCGCGAAGGACTGCTTTATGCACAGATGAGCGCCGATGGCGTGCTTGAGGACGGACCGTTCGAATGACCGAAAAGAACACATCAGGCCGGGGGCAGCGCGAACTGCGCGTGC
The DNA here is from genome assembly GCA_945897655.1 of Pseudorhodobacter antarcticus. GTDB lineage: Bacteria > Pseudomonadota > Alphaproteobacteria > Rhodobacterales > Rhodobacteraceae > Stagnihabitans. The sequence continues at coordinate 320 of CAMDHB010000154.1, read as the reverse complement.
GGGTCAAGACGGCCAAGGGGCGCAAGCTGTCGTCGACGCTGTGGCTGGAGCGGCAGTTGAACGACCCCTATGTGATCCGTGCCAAGAAAGAGGGTTACCGGGGCCGTGCTGCGTTCAAGATCCTGGAACTGGATGACCGGTTCGAGTTTTTGAAGCCGGGCTTGCGGGTGGTTGACCTTGGCTGCGCGCCGGGCGGGTGGTGTCAGGTGTCGGTGGTGCGGGTCAACGCGCTGGGCGACAACCCGAAGAAGCCGATCGGCACCGTGCTGGGGGTCGACCTGCAGGTGGTCGAGGCCATTTCGGGCGCGCAGATCCATCAG
>CAMDHB010000153.1 GCA_945897655.1 Pseudorhodobacter antarcticus | reverse complement strand
ATTCATCACCATGCCCACACGCTCCAGCATGACACCGATGCGCCGATACCCAAACCGGCGCCGCTTCTCGGCGATCTTGTTCATTTCCAAACGGATTTCCGGATTATCGGGTGGCCGCTCGCGCCGCACGGTCTTGGGATCGACACCGATCAGGACGCAGGCCCGGCGTTGAGAGATCGGATGACCCTTCATCGCCCGCAGCACCGCGTCCCGCCGTTGCATCGGCGTCGTCAGGGCTTTCCCAGGAGATCCTTCAGCACGACGTTGTCGAGCATGACATCCGCCACCAGCCGCTTCAGCTTCGCGTTTTCCTCCTCAAGCTGCTTCAGGCGTCTGGCGTCAGAAAGGTCCATCCCGCCATACTGGGCCTTCAGCTTGTAAAACGTCGCAGGGCTCAGACCATGCTTGCGGCACAGTTCAGCCGTCGGCAGCCCGGCCTCCTGCTCTTTGATCATCCCGATGATTTGCGCTTCGGTGAAACGGCTTTTCCTCATGTCGTCTGCTCCTTCAGGTTGGGCAGACTCTACATCACAGCGAGGGAATTTCCGGGGGGCAGGTCACCGTCCGCAACTCTTCCAGATAGGCCTCTAGCGTACCGATATTGCGCAGGCCAAGACGCCGTTGGATGCGGCGCTGCAGGGTCGATCGTCGATAGCTGCTAAAGTTGTGGCCCGTGCGGGTGCGCAAGACCGTCAAGATCTGGTCAATCAACGGCTGTGCTTCGGTGCCCTGCGCTTCACCGCCATGGGGTTCTGCAATGTATTCATTGCGGAAATAGCTGCCCAGGACGGCGGGCATCGCATTGGGCGCAAGGATATGATCCGCCATGCCAGCCGCAATCGCACTGCGCGGCATGCCTTCGAATTTCGCTGTCTGCGGATCCTGCACCAGGATCAGACCCCCTGCCGCCCGTACCTCTTTCAGCCCGTCGGTACCGTTGCTACCCGTGCCAGACAGGACAACCGCAATCGCCCGTTCGCCCTGGTCGGCGGCAAGTGAGCGGAACAGCACGTCAACCGGATGCCGGTGCCCGCGCTTTTCGGCGGGTTTTGTCAGGTGCAAGACACCGGCGTTCACCGATAAATCGCAGTCCGGGGCGATCACATAAACATGGTTGGGCAGGACCCGCATCTGATCCTGTACTTGCACCACCGGCATTTTGGTGTGCGCCGCCAGAACCTTGGCCATCTGGCTTTCACGGGTCGGGTCAAGGTGCAAGACCACGACGAAGGCGGCCCCACTGTCTTCGGGCATCGCGCCAAAGAATTGGCCGAACGCCTCAATTCCACCCGCCGATGCCCCCATGCCCACAACGATGCAGTGTTGGTCAAGCGGCGCAACCTCTGCATTGGCTGTGGCTGCCTCGGATGCGGCTGAAGGATCGCTGTTCGGGACATCGGTATCTTCGATCATATCAAGCCTTTGGTTTCGCAAGGCGAGGTAAAGGGAAATCGGGCGCACGCAGGCTTTGGCCATATTCGTTTTGGCGTCTGAGCTGGTATGGGCGCAGTGGCTCTGCGATGCAATGATCCCGGCCAGGCACGGTTCGTTGCTGCGCCTTGCTGAGGGGCGCACGTCTCAAACCGAATGTAGGAGTCACGGCCAGCACAGAGCCACCATCCAAAGCACCACCAAGGGCGCTCACTGCGGAAGTCAACAAAAGAACCCCAAGCCCGGCACGCCTCCGCTAAAGACCCGCGTTCACCAGCCAGCCAGGATTCCTTTTGCATTCAATAGTCCTCAAGCCAGTCATCATTCGGCTTGTGGCCCTCTTCGACCGCATCCCGATACCGCTGCGTCAAATCCGAAGTTGCCTGAAATAGCGCTAGGACCGGGGAGCCTCTTTCAGGAAGGCTCGTGCGAAATGCAAACGGCTGTAGCGGCGTCTTGATCGCATGCGTAAGCCAATAAGCCGTCCGCTCACAGTCCATATATCTGCTGAGTGTGATTTCAATCTGAGTTTGGATTTCGCCGATCCGAATCACGAACAGCCCTCGAGAATCGTTTCGGTGAATAGCCGTGATCAAATCGTCAGAAAAAACATCGTCAAACGTATAAACCATCCCTCGCTCCCTGCTTCCAGCAACCTGACATGGCCAAGTCCAGTGCCGGTTACCCAGCGTTTTCGCGTGCCATGCAGCCTCGCCACCCAGACTGCCGGACCTTCCACCGGGTCGGCTTCGTCTGTCCGTTCCGCTGTCACGTTCCCGTCTTTGACTACAGGAAACCGACCATGTGCCAGGTTGCCTATTCCGGGTTTCATTCGCCTGCCACGTCACAGGTTAGTGTCAGCTTGCTGACGCTGTGCTCCTCGCAACTCAAACTTCGGCAGGCTCATGCGGTGTGACGATGATCGGCGGCCGCTTTCAGTGTTTCAGTCGACGCAAAAAACATCGCCTGACTGACAGCGGATCGTACTTGCTCCTCGGTGTAGGGCTTGCCGATCAGAAAGGCGGGCTCTGGCCGCTCGCCGGTCAAAAGCAACTCTGGAGATCCCGTTATGTAGATCACGGGGATATCCCCAAGCGTGGCCAGCAAATCGTGGACAGCCTCAATCCCCGAAGACGCGTCCGCCAGTCTGATATCAGCAAGGATCAGGTCCGGCCTTTCCGCAGCCCCCAGCGTGAGTGCCGCAGCATGGGTCCGCGCTATGCCCGTAACATGGTGTCCCATTCCCAACACGATGCTTTCGAAGTCCATCGCAACAAAAGCTTCATCCTCGATGATCATCACCGCGCCCCGCATGGATTTCTCCATTTCGGAGGTGGCTTGCTGCACCAAGGCAAGCGCCTGATCGGTCGAGGTTTGCAACACGTCGCCAAGTTCGTTCAGGTCAAAGCCTTCAATTGTATGCAACAACAGGGCTTCCCGGCTGTCTTTGGTCAGACCACTCAGATGGATCTGGGCGCGATGTTCAAGGAAGTTGCTGTCGTCCTCGGCGATGGGGGCCCCCGCACTCGACCAGATCACATGAAAGGTCCGAAACAAGGCGGCCCTTGGGCTTATGTTAGTGCGGAACAGGGAAGGATCGGCCAAAATGGCCTCAAGCGTCGCTGCGGCGTAGCGGTCGCCGGTGGTCTGGTTGCCCGTCAGGGCCCGCGCATAGCGCCGCAAAAACGGCAGATATGCCCCGATGGAATGTGAAAGGCCCATTTCCCCGATCGCCAAGGTCGTGCCACTCGCCATGCTATGCCCCTTTATTTTAATACTTGCGGAACCAAACGCCTGATCGCGCGTTTCGTTCCGCAATCTGAAAAATAATTCTCAGGACGAAGATCCAAACAATGCCACGCAAACCCAACATGCCCCAAACGATCTCGTCCAGCGTCGCCAAGCAGATCGACGAAAACCTGCGACGTATCTATGCCCCGACGCTGAAAGAAGAAATCCCGGATCACCTGCAGGCGCTTTTGAAGCAGTTGCGCGACAAGGATGCGGCGCCATGACGTCTGGCGACCCGCGCGACGAATTGATTACCCATCTTCCCGCCCTGCGCGCGTTCGCCATAAGCCTGACCCGCAACGGAAGTGCTGCTGATGACCTTGTGCAGGAAACGATTCTCAGGGCGTGGACGAGTATCGAAAGCTTCCGCCCTGGAACCAATTTGCGCGCCTGGTCGTTCACCATCCTGCGAAATGTCTTTTATTCTGACCTGCGCAAACATCGGCGCGATGTGCAAGACAGCGACGGCATCCACGCGGCCCGCCTGTCGCAAAAACCCGACCATGATGCCCATCTTGCCATGCGCGATTTTCAACGGGCCTTTGACAAGCTGATTGACGAACAGCGTGAGGCTTTGGTTCTGGTCGGTGTCCTGGGCTTTTCCTATGAAGAGGCTGCAGCAACCATTGGCTGTGCCTTGGGCACTGTAAAAAGTCGCGTAAACCGGGGTCGGGTGCGTCTTGCGGAATACCTTCATCTGAGCGATGGCGACAGCATCTTGCCTGTTGACCAAGTTCAGACGGCGGCCTCAATTTACCGAAATGCGGTTCACTGACTCTGGTTTTCGCAAGCAAGTACATGGGCCTTCATGGCGGCGACACCTTCGCGTCCGCAATCAAAGCGCCAAAGGATCACGCCCCGTCGGGCTGCACCGCATCAAGAATGACCCCCAAAGCCAGAACTGCCGTTCGCGCCTCGCCGTAGTTTCCGGCCTCAGCAGCGATCTGGATGACGGTACCAATTTCGGATATCGGCGGGAAACCGAAGGAACCGCCCGATCCCCGCAAATTGTGGCCAAGGGTGGCCACAGTTTCAATGTCGGACTGATCCAGCGCCACCAGCATTTTGGCGGCGTTTTCGCTACAATTCACCAGGTACAGCGCCGACCGCTGTGCGATCCGATCGGAGCTAAAGCCAGACCGGCCCGGTGCCGTCTTGACGATGCCAGGCACCAGAACGGCATTGACGCTGTGTTCACGGATCGCCTGCAACAATACCTCTTGCCGCAAGGGTTTGGTCAGAAAGGCCGTGCATCCCGCCGCAAGGCACATCTCACGGTCCCCCTTCAGGGCCGAGGCAGTCAGTGCGATGATCGGAATGGGGTTTCGGCCGATTTCAACTTCCCAGGCGCGGATGTTGCGGGTGGCCGCAAGGCCGTCCATCACCGGCATCTGGCGATCCATCAACACAAGGTCATAATGCCCGACCCGGAACATGTCGCAGGCCGTGGCCCCGTTTTCGGCAATCTCGACGATGTAAGGGGTCGCCTCCAGATAGGCCAAGGTGATCGTGCAATTGTCGGGGGAATCTTCAGTCAGCAGAATCCGCAAAGGGGCCAGGGGCAGATCGGAGCTTGCCCCTTCCGTGACCGCCGCCGCATGAGTTTCGCTGGTTTGCACCTCCAACGGGATGGCAAAGTTGAACCGACTGCCGACGTCCACCGCACTTTCGACCCAAATCTGACCACCCATCAATTCGACCAACCGTTTGCAAATGGTCAACCCAAGCCCGGACCCGCCAAAGCGCCTTGTGGTCGAACTGTCCGCTTGGATGAACCGTTCAAACACCCGCCCAAGCTTTTCGGCGGGAATGCCAATTCCGGTATCCAGTACGGCAAAGCGCAGCAGGTTGGGGGATGCCAGATCGCCATCCATCGTGACCCGCAACGAAACGGTGCCTGAACTGGTGAATTTGATCGCATTTCCCAGCAGATTCATCAAAACCTGACGCAGCCGTGTCGGATCGCCAACGACGTTGTTCGGCACGTCGGGCGCTATTTCGCACAGCAACGCCAAACCCTTTTCCTTGGCCCTCGCACCAACCATCTCCATCACGATTTCCATCTGGTCGATCAGGCCAAAGTTGGTCTGTTCCAATTCCAACTGCGACGCCTCGACTTTGGACAGGTCAAGAATGTCATTGATCAGGTTCAACAGATTGTCGCCGGCGCGGCGGAAGATTTGCACGTACTTGTCCTGTTGGGCCGTCAGATGGGTCTGCGCCAGCAGATCGGCAATGCCCATGATGGCATTCATCGGCGTGCGGATTTCATGGCTCATGGAAGCCAGAAAATCCGACTTTGTCTGGCTGGCACTTTCGGCGACGGCTCGCGCCTCGTTCAACTCCAACTCCACCCGCTTGCGCTCGGTCACGTCGCGGGCTGCGGCAAAGACCCCTTGCAGGGTGCGGCTGCTGTCATAAAAGGTGGTGGCATTGTAGGACACGACGGTTTCCTTGCCATCGCGCGCCCGCGCTGTCAGTTCAAAGTCGCTCACCGATTTCTCACTCAGCACCAGCTTTATGGCCGCCTCAGCCCGGTCAGGGTCGGTAAAGCAATCCTTGAAAGGACCACCGATCAACTCATCACGGGTCGATCCCGTCAACGCCTCCATCTGCTTGTTCACGTCGGTGATGATGCCGGATGGGTCCGTGGTGATCAAAGCGTCAATGTTGGATTCAATGAGACTGCGGGTGTAGAATTGCTGGTCTCGCAGGCGCTGGTCGGATCTCTTCTGCTCTTCCTCCACCACCTTGCGGGCGGTGTTGTCCGTGCCGATCAGCAGATAACCGATGATCAGATCTTGGGCATCGCGCAAAGCCGTGACCGAGACAACAGCCGGAAAGCGGCTGCCATCCTTGCGGATATAGGTCAGCTCGTAGATATCCTCGATCCCGCGCGAAGCCTTGAAGACCAAAGCCTCAAATCCCGGGTTGATCACCGTGCCCAGTTCCGCGCTCAGGGATTTGGCGCGCAGGATAAGCTCCTTGGGGTCCGATATGTCGGCCGGGGTGATCGTGTTCATCACATCGGCGGCGGTATAGCCCAGCATACGCTCAGCACCGACGTTGAAAATCTGAATGACGCCCTTCGCATCGGTGGCAATGCTGGAAAAGTTGGCCGAGTTGAAGATGGCCCGCTGCAGGGCGCCGGCTTTCAACTGATCGCTTTGGGACAAGGTCCGTTCGGTGTCCACAAAGCCTACGGAATAGACCAACTGCTTTGCCAGGTCCGCGATCGCATTCGATTGTATCCAGCGATACGATCCATCCTTGCCACGCAACCGGTTGGCAAACGCCATGAGCGGAACACCCTCTGCCAGAAGCTTGGCAGCGTCCAGGGTGGAGGCTTGATCATCGGGGTGCACCAGGTCGATCGATGAGCGGCCAAGAAGCTCATCCTTGGTATAGCCAAGCGTCTGCTCCCACGCCGGGTTCACATCCCGCATGACGCCATCAAAGCCGCAGATGTTTATCATGTCGCGGGACAGGGACAAGATCCCAAGGCCCAGATCGAATGCCAGAAGTGCATCAGGATGGGCAGGCAGCACAGTGGAACTCTGGGTCACGGAAGGGGTCCTTGCGACGAGTGCGGCAGTTAGATCAGACCAGCAGCTAGGCCGTGGCCTGCCGTGCTTGCAAAGCGTGGTGCATGACGGCAAATGCCATCTGAAGCTGCACCTCATCATAAGGTTTTTGCAGGAAGTGAGAGCCTTCCAGAACCAAACCCGTATCGGGATGCGCAAGCCTGTCGCCGGTGGTGTATAGCACGACCAGGCCAGGGCGCAGGACGATTGCCGCTTTTGCAAGCTCATAGCCGCCAAACCGTCGCTCTTTCAGTCGGATGTCAGTGAAAAGCACATCAATGCGCGCTTCTGATTGCAGGATCGTTAGGCCTGCCTCATAATCATGAGCACAATGCGTGGCATGTCCCAGTTCCCCAACAAGGAAAATCGCCTCCATGTTGATGAAGACATCGTCCTCAACGATCAAAACAACTGTCATTTCCGGCCCTTGTGCTCGAACTATTTGCGGCTTCTTGGTTGTTTGGGGTTGTCAGATAGCCCCGCACTCAGGGTGAACTTTCTACGACGCGAAAAGTTCCGGCATTTCTGGAATGTTTCTTCAGTTCGCCAGCAGGCAGCACGGAATTGCCCAAACCCGCAGAAGCTGATCGATATCAATTTTCCGCAGGGCTTTCGCGGCGTGAGGCACTTGTCCAGAGAATGTCAGCGGCCAAATAGGTCGAAGAGCAATCCACTCTGGGATCCTTGAACCAATGTCAGGCATGATCAAGCGACCTTGCAGATATGGATGTCGATTTGGTTGCTTCAGGCGTGATAGGCTGCTTTCGCGAGGTCTCTCCAAGGTTCGCACTATACCTTGCGTGACAGCTTTGGGCCTAGGCTGTGTGGAAACTCTCGCGCCAAGAGCAGCTGGCGACGTGATGGTTTTGCAGTAGGTCTTTTGTCTGCTCGGGTTCATGCAACCCGCCATCGGCGTGCATATCGGGCCGGTGAGGGCATTTTTTCGGCTTTTGTCGACG
>CAMDHB010000152.1 GCA_945897655.1 Pseudorhodobacter antarcticus | reverse complement strand
CCCATCACGACATTGTCCCCGTCACCGAACCCGCCCCCGGCACCCTGCCGCAACCGTTCGATGTTGTGGGTCCAGTCTGCGAAACCGGCGACACCTTCGCCAAACAGCGCGACCTGCCGCCGATGGAGGAGGGTGATCTGGTCGCCTTCCGCTCTGCCGGGGCTTATGGCGCGGTGATGGCGTCCGAATACAACACACGGCCCTTGGTACCCGAAGTGCTGGTTCAAGGTGATCACTTCGCCGTCATAAGGGCGCGCCCCACCTTTGAAGAGATCCTCAAGCGCGATAGCATCCCAGAATGGCTATGACGCAGCCATGACCGCGAAAGGCATATGGATCAAGGCAAGCCCGAACAGGCCCTCATTAGGATCGCTCTTCCCCTCCGCCTGACCCTGCTGGGTTTGTGGGCGGAACGGCTGACGCGTGCCTTCTGGCCGCTTTGGACGCTTGTGATCACCGGCCTTGGCCTCCTCTCCTTTGGTGTGCTGGATCATCTGCCACTTGAGGCAGGCTGGTTCGGATTGATTTCCCTTCTGGCCTGCACCCTGTGGGCCGCCGTCCACGGCCTCCGCCAGTTTCGCCGCCCCACGCGTGACGATGCGCTGACCCGGCTCGATGCCACCCTGCCGGGCCGCCCCATTGCCGCCCTGCGCGATACCCAAGCCATCGGCACCGACGACCCCGCCTCGCAGGCCGTCTGGCACGCGCACCGCGCCCGCATGGCCGCCCGCGCCGCCACCGCCCGCGCCGTGGAACCCAACCTGCGCCTCGCCTCGCGTGACCCTTACGGCCTGCGGTATATGGCGCTGACGCTTTTAGTGGTGTCGCTGATGTTCGGCTCGCTCTGGCGCGTGACCTCGTTGACCGACCTCGCCCCCGGCAATGGGGCCCAAGCCGCCACTGGCCCCGCTTGGGAAGGTTGGGCGCAGCCTCCCGCCTATACCGCCAAACCCACCCTCTACCTCGCCGACCAGTTGGATGAGATGCTCACCCTGCCCGTTGGCACCCGCATCTCCCTGCGCTTTTACGGCGAACCTGGCGCGCTGATCCTCGCCGAAACCGTGTCAGGCCGCACCGAAGCCGTGCCCGCCTCGCAACTCAATCAGGAATTCACCGTCACCCAATCTGGCCGACTTGCCATTCAGGGCGACGGCGGCCGTGAATGGCTGATCACCGTCCTGCCCGACGCCCCCCCCGCCATCGAACCCAAAGGCACGATGGACCGGGAGGCGGATGGCCGCTTCAAGCAAGACTTCACCGCAACCGACGATTACGGTGTGACCAAGGGCGATGTCGTCATCGCCCTTGACCTGCCCGCCACCGACCGCCGCTATGGCCTGACCATCGCGCCCGAGCATGCCAAACCCGTCACCCTCGACCTGCCCATGCCCATGAAGCGGGATCGCCGCAAAGTGGACCAGACCCTTGTCGATGACCTGTCCAAGGACCTGTTGGCCAACCTGCCCGTCACCATGACCTTTGCTGCGTCGGATGCCGCCGGCCAAACCGCCCAGTCCCAACCCCTCCAAACCATGCTGCCCGGCCGCCGCTTCTTTGACCCCCTCGCCTCCGCCCTGATCGAAATGCGCCGCGACCTCATGTGGAACCGCCAGAACGCCCCCCGCGTCGCGCAAGTCCTCAAAGCCATCTCCAACGAACCCGAAGGCTTCATCCGCAACGAAAAGGCCTATCTGCGCCTTCGCGTTCTGATCTCCCAGCTTGACACCAAGGCCGCCACCCTTGACGTCCCCACTCGGGATGAGATGGCCGAGGAGTTGTGGCAGATTTCTTTGATGGTCGAAGAAGGCGACCTCGCCTCTGCCCTTGAACGCCTGAAACGCGCCCAGGACCGCGTGGATGAGGCGATCAAGAATGGCGCCTCGCCCGCCGAGATCGAGGCGCTGATGCAGGAAATGCAGGACGCCCTCAACGATTACATGCGCCAGCAGGCCGAACAGAACGGCGGGGCGGACGAACCGCAAACCTCGCAAAACGGTCAGTCGATGGAAATGTCGCAAGACCAGTTGAACCAGATGCTGCAAAAACTGGAACAGCTGATGAAAGAGGGCAAGACGGCCGAGGCGCAGGAACTGATGGAACAACTGCGCGAGTTCATGAACAACATGCGCGTGACCCAGGGCGATGGTCAGGGTTCCGGACAGGGCACGCCGGGCGATCAGGCGATGAAGGGCCTAGGCGAAACCCTGCGCGACCAGCAGGGCCTGTCCGACGACAGCTTTCGTGATCTGCAAAACGGCCCCGGCAATGAACCGGGCGAACAGCAGGGCCAATCCTTAGCCGAACGCCAGAACCGCCTGCAACAGAAACTGGACGAACTCCGCAACGGCGGCGACCTGCCCGGCGCAGGCTACCCCAAGGGCCAGGAAGGCCGCCGCGAGTTGGACCGCGCCGGTCGCGCGATGGAAGACGCCGAACGCGCCCTGCGCGACGGCAACCTCCCCGAGGCGCTGGATCGTCAGGCCGAGGCGCTGGACGCCCTGCGCGGCGGCATCCGCAATCTGGGCGAGGCTCAGGCCCAGGACCAGCAAGATGGCGGCCAGCAAGGTCAGGCGACCACCCGCGAAAGCCCCGAGGGCCAACGCGACCCCCTTGGCCGCGAAAGCGGTCAGTCGTCAAACATGGGCACCGATCGCAGTTTGCTGCAAGGCAATGATGTTTACCGCAGGGCGCAAGACCTGCTGGACGAAATTCGCCGCCGCGCCGGCGAACAAGACCGACCCGAGGGCGAGCGCGGTTACCTCAAACGCCTGCTTGATCTGTTCTAGTTGCCAGCGGCAGTCCAGACCCTACAACATACCTGTCCCGTCAGTCCGTCTGCCCACCCGCAAGGTCGCGCAAGAACGCCACCAGTGACTGCAGCCCCGTATCCAACGCCACCCGTGCCCGGTTCACCACCGTCACATAGGCGTCAATCGGATCGGCCAGTGGCGGCACCTGCTCCTTGATCACCGGCGCCAGAACATAAAGCGCCACGATCACCACAGCCAGACCGGTCAGAGTGAGAAATCCCCGACGAAAGCCACCCCTCCGGGCCTCGGCGTCGCCCATTGTGTCATAAATCGCGCTGTCTTCTTCCGAGGTGCGATTGTTGGTCGCCCGCAAGGTCGAATTGATCTCTTCAATAGCCGGCAGCATCTGGCCACGCGATTTCGCAGGCTCGGGGGGCGGTGCCAGAGGCTCGGGCTCGGGAACACCCCGCATCTTTGCGATGCGGCGCACAGCGGCAGACATGCCACTGGTATCCTGCGGCAATCGCATTTCGGTCTGCGTTTCGATCACCGGCTTTGGTGCCGCCTCGGCCAAGCGCGCCCGGGTTTCCCGCTCGGCCTCTTCGCGCAGCACAGACAGAACGGTTTCATCCAGCGTCCGCTTGACCGCAGCCACGGCCCCCGCATCCCGCACAGCGGGCGGTGGGGGTTCGGGTTCATCCTCGATCTCCTCAGGCAGTGGCGGCGCTGCGGCCACAGCGCCCGGCGGGGGTTCGTACAAGTCCGCCTCGGCGTCCTGCTCGGCCTCTACCTCAGGATGGGTCTGAAACCAGGCATGCCCGCAGTTCGAACACTGGACATCCCGCCCGTCACGCGGGATCGCACTGTCGTCGATCTCGTACTCCGCATCGCAATTCGGGCACACCAACCGCATTCTGTCCGTCCCCACCCGTACACCGTCTTGCTTTTGGTCCATCTTGTACCAATGAAACCCGTCCTATCCAAGTGTTTGTGTCCAAATCCTTAACAGTGACCGTTGAATCCCCCCCGACCATAGGCGATGCTGCCACAGATTAGGGCAACAGGGGTGGCATTTACAGTGATCTCCTTCGAAAACGCCGCTTATTCCTATGGTGGGGGCGAATTGCTGTCCGACATCTCGCTTCGGCTGGCGCCGGGGTCGTTCCATTTTCTGACCGGTCCGTCCGGTTCGGGGAAATCGACCTTCCTGAAGCTGTGCTACGCCGAACTTGCCCCCACTGCTGGCAGCCTGACCCTCTTTGACCGTGACGTGCGGTCGCTGTCGCGGGATGACGTCGCCCTGACCCGCCGCCGCATCGGGGTGGTCCATCAAGACTGCCAGTTTCTGGACCACCTGCCCCTTGCCGCCAATGTCGCCTTGCCGCTGACCGTTGCAGGCCGGACCTCGGCACCCTCTGACTTGTCAGACCTTCTGGGTTGGGTCGGCCTTGGCCAGTTGGCCGAGGCCAAGCCCCCCTCGCTGTCGGGGGGGGAGCGTCAGCGGGCGGCCCTTGCCCGCGCCATCATCATGGGGCCCGATGTGATCCTGGCGGACGAACCCACCGGCAACCTGGATTGGGAGATGTCCTTGCGCCTCTTGACCCTGCTGGTCGAATTGAACCGGATGGGAAAGACCATTCTCGTGGCCACCCATGACCTCAATCTGATCCGTCAGGCCAAGCCCCAACTGGCCGCCCGGGTCCTGCGCATCTCCAAACGGCGCATCCAACTTGCGGGGGCAGATCTGTGATGACCTTGCCCTCACCCTGCGCCCCCTGCCTGCGGCACCCCCGCCCCAGCCCCCAGACCGCGCCATGACAGCCCGCAGCCAGAACGACCGCGTCGTCCCGCCCTCCGGTGCCCCCGCCACCCTGACCAGCTTCACCGCCGGTGCGATGACCTTTCTGGCCGTCTTCGCCCTTGCATTGGCGCTTGCCTCGGGCCGCCTTGCCGAACGCTGGGCCTCGGCTCTTGACCGCACGGCCACCATCCGCATCTCGGCCCCCGATGACCAGATCGCCATGCAAACGAAGGCGGTTCTGGACATCCTCGCCACCACGCCCGGCATCGAATCGTCCCGCGCCCAGACCCCCGACGAACAGCGCAAGCTGCTGGAGCCTTGGTTCGGCCCCGACCTGCCCCTGACCGACCTTCCCTTGCCCCAGCTGATCGAAGTGATCGAGGCCACCGAAGGCTATGACAGCGAGGGTCTGAAACAGCGCCTGTCGGCCGAGGCTCCAGGCGCCGTGCTGGACGACCATACCCGCTGGCGCAAACCCATGGCCGAGGCCGCCTCGCGCCTGCGCCTGCTGGGCTATCTGTCCATCCTGCTGATCGGGGCCGCAATGGCCGCCATGATCACCCTGGCGGCCAATGCCGCCCTGTCTGCCAATGCCCAAGTGATCAAGGTCCTTCGCCTTGTCGGCGCCAAAGACAGTTACATTGCCCGCGCCTTCGTCCGCCGCTTCACCCTGCGCGCGGCCGCAGGCTCCGCCGTGGGCGCTTTGGCGGGTACCATCGGTGTGGCCCTGCTTCCAGCCCAAGACGCCGCAGGCGGCTTTCTGACCGGCTTGGGCTTCACCGGCGCAGGCTGGCTGCTGCCTTTCCTGCTGCCGCTCCTAGCGGGCGGTGTGGCTTTCGCGGCCACCCGCCAAGCTGCCTTCACCACCTTGCGGAGATTGACCTGATGCCCACGCCCCTCCGCTGGATCCTGTCGCTGATCTTCATCGTCCAGATGTATCTGATGATGGCCATCCTCGCCGTCATTTTCGCCATTCCGTCGCTGATCTCGCGCAACATGGCCTTCGCGGGCGTCCATACCTATTGCAACTGGGTCCGCTGGTCGGCTGCCATCCTGATCGGTCTGCGTTCGGAAATCCGCGGACCCGTCCCGCAGACCGAGGTGATCATCGCCGCCAAACACCAATCCTTCTTCGACATCATCCTGCTCTGCTCGGTCCTGCCCCGCCCGAAGTTCATCATGAAGCGCGAATTGATCTGGACGCCCTTTCTTGGCCAATACGCGCTGCGCATCGGCTGCGTTCCGGTGGACCGTGGCAGGCGCGGTGCTGCGATTTCCAAGATGAAAGAGGATGTGCAAAAGGGCGCCGCACAGCCGGGCCAACTGGTGATCTATCCTCAAGGCACCCGCGTGGCTCCCGGCGTGACCATGCCCTACAAAATGGGCACCGGCCTTTTGTATGACCAGCTTGCCCAGACATGCGTGCCCGCCGCCACCAATGTCGGCGTCTTTTGGCCCCGCCACGGCATCCTGCGCAAACCCGGCCTTGCGGTGATGGAGTTTCTGCCCCCCGTCGCCCCCGGCATGCCCGTTCCCGACTTCATGCGCCTGATTGAAACCCAGATCGAAACCGCTTCGACCCGGCTGATGAACGACGCAGGCTGGCGGCCCTGATGCCCAATTCCCCCGCCACCATCGCCCATATTCTGGACACCTTCCCTGACCTGAACCTAACCGTGAAGAAGATGTTCGGCGAGGCGGCCTTGTACCTTGACGGTGTGGTCGTGGCCTTCATCTGCGACGACACCCTGTTCCTCAAACCCACGCCTGCCGCCCTCGATCTGCTGCCGGACGCCGAACGTGGCCCAGCTTATCCGGGATCGAAAGACGATATCATCGGCTCCGAATTGCTTGACGACCCCGCGCTTTGCACCCAAACTTTCCGCGCGGTCCAGTCTGACGCGCCGCCCCCGAAACCCAAAGCTGCAAAAAGGCCGCCCCGATGACCTGGATCACTTCGCTTGACGACCTGCACAGCCACTACGGCACCCCCTCCACCCCCGCCGTGGTCAAGGTCACACCCCACCTGACCCCCTCTTACCGCGCCTTTCTGGACCGGTCCCGCTTTTGTATCCTGTCGACCGTCGGCCCCGAAGGGACAGACGGCTCGCCGCGGGGGGATCAGGGGCCGGTCGTTTCGGTTCTGGACCCAAGGACGCTGGCGCTGCCGGACTGGAAGGGGAACGAGCGGATCGATTCCTTGCGGAACATCCTGCGGGATGGGCGGGTATCGCTGATCTTTCTGATCCCGGGTTCGACCACGGCGATCCGGATCAATGGCACCGCAAGACTGACCGCCGACCCCGACCTCTGCCGCACTTTCACCCGCGATGACAAGCATCCCCGCACAGTCATCGTGATCCAGATTGCCGAGGTTTACTCTCAATGTGCCCGGGCTTTGCAGCGGTCGGCGCTGTGGACCTCGGGGGATCAGTCGGAGGGGCTGCCTTCGGTGGGTACCATGCTGGCCGAGGCGTCGGACGGGACCATTGATGGTGGCGAATATGACCGTGAAAGGGCCACAAGGGCCCATCTGGGTTGGTGGTAGAAGGGGTGAAATCGGGCTGTCCCACGGTGTCCACATGTGGACACTTCGGAAAATCTATCAAAAACAGATACTTATGATTTTTCGTTCATAAAGTGGAAAGGTTTGCGGCAGGGCGAACCCGGTCCGGCCCGAGTGTTGCCATTTGGTCAGGTTCGCCAACTCAACATGATCCCAAAGGGTTTCGCAAAATGTCCAGATCTGGACGCTGATTTACGCGGCCAGTCCCTTGGCACCCATGACCAAGAACTTTTCCCGGCGGTCCTTGATCAGGAAATCGGGTTTCTTGCCCGCCATTTCCTTCAGCATCGCCTCAATCGCCTTGCCCACAGCCTCGATCGCCTCTTTCCGGCCCCGCTGCGCGCCGCCCACGGGTTCCTTGACGATGCGGTCGATCACGCCCAGTTTCTGCAAATCCTGCGCGGTCAGGCGCAGCGCCTCGGCGGCTTCGCGCATCTTTTCGCTGTCTTTCCACAGGATCGACGCGCAGCCTTCGGGGCTGATCACGGAATAGATCGAATATTCCAGCATCGCGATCC
The DNA here is from genome assembly GCA_945897655.1 of Pseudorhodobacter antarcticus. Taxonomy (GTDB): domain Bacteria; phylum Pseudomonadota; class Alphaproteobacteria; order Rhodobacterales; family Rhodobacteraceae; genus Stagnihabitans. Next base: position 137 of record CAMDHB010000152.1, on the reverse strand, counting down.
GGTTCGCCGTGGCAAAGGCCACGGCCCCGCCAGAACCGCCCTCGCCAATGATCACCGAAATCACCGGCACACCCAAGGTCAGGCTGCGTTCGGTGGCACGCGCAATCGCCTCGGACTGGCCCCGCTCCTCGGCCCCC
>CAMDHB010000151.1 GCA_945897655.1 Pseudorhodobacter antarcticus | reverse complement strand
GGTGAAGCTGACCATGACATACCCCATGTCGGTGGGCCGCAACTTTGCCGAGATTCTGCGGGCGCTGGATGCGGTCATGATGACCGACGGCAAGCCTCTGGCGACCCCGGCCAACTGGGTGCCCGGTCAAGACGTGATCGTTGCATTGGCCCTGAACAACGAACAGGCCACCGAACGGTTTGGCGCGCTGGACATCAAGCTGCCCTACCTGCGCTTTGCCAAGGCGCCGGGCTGACCCTCCACCGCTTTGCCTTTGCCCCGGGAATAGGCTAGCACTCGGGGCAAGGAACACCAAAGACGGCGGGGACGATGCGACCGACCAGCAGCGAAGTTATCATCGCGACCTATAACAATTCCAAGTCGTTGGCGCTGTGTCTGGAATCCATTCGCCGCCAGCAGGTATTGCCGCAATCCATCTGCATCGCTGATGACGGTTCAGGCCCCGAGACGAAGGCAGTGATTGACGCCTTTGTCTTGCCCGGTGTGGCGTTGCGCCATGTCTGGCATGAGGATCAGGGGTTTCGCAAATGTGATATCCTGAACAGGGCCATTGCTTCATCCACTGCCGAATATCTGATTTTTCTGGACGGCGATGTGATGATTCACCCTGGGTTCATCCAGCGGCATTTGGATATGGCGCGGCGCGGGCGGTTCATGACGGGATCGCTGATCCGGTTGGACAAGGCCGCGACCGATGCCGTGACACCGGATATGGTGCGGGCGGGCACGGTGTTTGATCGGGGTTGGCTGCGCGCAAACCGGGCGATTGACGGCATCAGTACCTGGTTGAAAACCAAGCCTTTTGCCCTGCCCGTGATGGCGGTTCTGGACCGGCTTTCGCCGGTGCGGCCGTCGCTGTGCGGGGCCAATGCATCGGCCTATCGGGACGAGGTGCTGGCGGTCGGCGGGTTTGATGAGCGGATGAAATACGGCGGGCTGGACAAGGAGTTTGGCGTACGTCTGGGCAACAACGGCACCAAGGGCGCGCATCTGCGCTATTCGGCGCCGCTTGTCCATCTGGACCATCCTCGCGGCTATGCCGACCCCGAAGGGCGCAAGCGCAACCGTGCGCTGATCGAAGCGTCGCGGCGCGAAGGGATCAAGGCGACACAGCACGGGATTGCCTTGGGCGGGCGGGCATGAAGGCCAGCGTCATCATCCCGACCTATCGGGATTGGCCGCGCTTGCAGATGTGTCTGGATGCCTTGGCCGACCAGACCCTGCCAGCGGATCAGTTCGAAGTTCTGGTGGCCAACAACAACCGGACGCCAGAGGTGCCGGACGATTTGCGGCTGCCGCCGAATGCGACCGTGATCTGGGCCGAGAAGCCGGGGTCCTATGCGGCGCGCAATGTGGCGATGAGGAATGCAGTCGGCGAGGTCTTCTTTTTCACCGACAGCGATTGCATTCCTGACCTCGAATGGGTGCGGTTGGGGGTGGAGCGTCTGGCCGCGCTGCCAGAGGCGGACCGCATTGCGGGATGCGTTGAATTGTTTCCCGCGGGTCCGGGTTGGGCCGCGGCAGAGATTTACGACCGCCTGGTTTGGTTGAAACAGACCGAATATGCGAAATCCGGTTGGGGCACGACGGCCAATATGATCGTCCGGCGTTCGCTGTTTGACGCCGTCGGCCCGTTTGACGACACTCTTTTTTCGGGTGGAGACAGGGAGTGGAACCTAAGGGCCAACGCAAAGGGCAGCAAGGTTCACTATGACGCGCAGGTCATCATCAAGCATCCGGCGCGCGGGACCTTTGCCGAACTGGCGTTGAAACGGCGGCGGCTGACGGGCGGTCGGCACAAGCGGCAGGCTAAAAGCTTCAAGCGATTTTTGCCGCCGATTCTGTTATTAGTGCCTTCGCCTGTATCGATTTTCAAAATGTTAGGGCAGCCGGGCCTGCCGATGTCGACACGTCTTGATCTGGTGAAAATCGACTATAGGCTGCGATTGGTTGCCTTCAAGGAGTTTGTCAGGTTGCGTTATTCCTCGTTCCGGGGGGAGCGGCGCTAGGCCCTGACGGGGCGCTTTGCAGACCAAAGGCCTTGGGCTAGCATCCCGATTGTATGATAGGAGAGATTGAATGAAGGTTTTGGTTCTTGGCGTCGTTGTGGCGGTTTCAGCCGGCTTCGCCCAGGCGCAGGAGATTGGTGGCAGTTACCGGGTTGAAGGTACCAATTTCGACGGTTCTGCCTATGGCGGTGAGGCGGAGATTTCCTTGACCAGTGATTTCACCTGCGAGATCACCTGGAAGACCGGTGGAAGCACTTCCACTGGGATCTGCATGCGGGATGGCAACGCCTTTACGGCGGGTTACGAGTTGGATGGCACGGTTGGGCTGGTGATCTACATGGTTCAGCCCGATGGAAGCCTGGATGGCCGTTGGACCGTTGCAGGCGTCAATGCGGTGGGGACCGAGGTTCTGATACCCAAATGAACGCAAAAGGCCCCGGAGTTTTCCGGGGCCTGCTGGTTTTGGCGGGTGGACGGATTATTCGGTTTCAGCCTTTTCGACGATTTCGAGACCAGTTTCCTGATCGACCATCTTCATCCCTAATCGCACCTTGCCACGGTCGTCAAATCCCAGAAGTTTGACTTTGACTTCCTGGCCCTCTTTCAGGGCTTCGTTGGGGTGGTTCAAGCGCTTGCTAGCAATCTGGCTGACATGGACGAGACCATCCCGCTTGCCGAAGAAGTTCACGAAAGCGCCGAAGTCGACCAGTTTGACGACCTTGCCAGTGTAAACCTTGCCTTCTTCCGGCTCGGCCACGATCGACCAGATCATGTCATAGGCCTTCTTGATCGCGGCGGCGTCGTTCGACGCGATCTTGATGACGCCGTCGTCGTTGATATCGACCTTGGCGCCCGACACTTCGACGATTTCGCGGATAACCTTGCCGCCCGAGCCGATGACTTCGCGGATTTTGTCCGTGGGGATCGACAGGGTTTCGATCTTGGGCGCATATTCGCTGAAGCCCTGCGGGGCGGACAGCGACTTGTTCATCTCGCCCAGAATGTGCAGGCGGCCATCGCGGGCCTGGGCCAGAGCCTGAGCCATGATTTCCGGGGTGATCCCGGCAACCTTGATGTCCATCTGCATGGTGGTGATGCCGTTGGCGGTGCCTGCGACCTTGAAGTCCATGTCGCCCAGGTGATCTTCGTCACCCAGGATATCGGTCAGAACGGCCCAACGGCCATCCTCTTCCAGGATCAGACCCATCGCCACGCCAGCGACCGGCGATTTCAGCGGAACGCCCGCGTCCATCATCGACAAGGAACCACCGCAGACCGAAGCCATCGAGGACGAGCCGTTGCTCTCGGTGATCTCGGACACGACGCGGATGGTGTAGGGGAAGTCGGTGGCGGCGGGCAGAACGGCTTGCAGCGCGCGCCATGCCAGTTTGCCGTGACCGATTTCGCGGCGACCGGGCGAGCCCACGCGGCCAACTTCGCCAACCGAATAGGGCGGGAAGTTATAGTGCAGCAGGAAGTTCGAGCGGCTGTTGCCATGCAGGGCGTCGATGATCTGCTCATCCTCGCCCGTGCCAAGGGTCGTCACGACCAGACCTTGGGTTTCGCCACGGGTGAACAGGGCGGAACCATGGGTGCGCGGCAGGATGCCGGTTTCGGCGGAAATTGGGCGAACGGTCTTGTTGTCCCGGCCGTCGATGCGTGCGCCACCGTTGATGATGTCACCGCGCAGGATGGACGATTCCAGCTTCTTGATTGCCGAGCCGAGGTTGATGTCGGCCAGATCTTCGGGCGACAGGGCGGCCTTAATGGCGGCCGAGGCGTCGTCGATGGCGTTGGTGCGTTCCTGCTTGTCACGCAGGGCAAAGGCGGCGCGCATCTGCACTTCGCCAGCTGCTTTGACCTTGGCATACAGGGCCGAATAGTCGGGCGGGGTGAAGTCCATCGGCTCTTTGGCGCAGGATTCGGCAAAGTCGATGATCAGGTCAATGACGGGCTGCATCGCGGCATGGCCGAATTTGACCGCGCCAAGCATTTCGTCTTCGGTCAGTTCATAGGCTTCGGATTCAACCATCATCACGGCGTCTTTGGTGCCGGCGATGACCAGATCCAGGCGCTGTTCAGGGTTGTTGCGCAGGCCCTGCATGTCATCAACCGAGGGGTTCAGGACATAGGCGCCGTGCGAGAAGCCAACGCGAGCAGCCCCGATGGGGCCCATGAAGGGCACGCCGGAGATGGTCAGTGCGGCCGAAACGGCGATCATGGCGACGATGTCGGGGTCGTTCATGAGGTCGTGGCTCAGCACGGTGGCCATCACCAGCACTTCGTTCTTGAAGCCTTCGACGAACAGCGGACGGCACGGACGGTCGATCAGACGCGAGGTCAGCGTTTCCTTTTCGGAAGGCCGCGCTTCACGCTTGAAGAAGCCGCCCGGGATCTTGCCCGCGGCATAATATTTTTCCTGATAATGCACGGTCAGCGGGAAAAAGTCCTGCCCCGGTTTGGCCTGACGCGCATAGGTGACGTTGGCCATGACCGAGGTTTCGCCCAATGTGGCGATGACGGTGCCGTCGGCCTGACGGGCAATCTTGCCCGATTCCAGCGTGAGCATGTCATTGCCCCACTGGATGGATTTCTTGGTTACGTTGAACATTGTTCGTTCCCTATATGGAAGCATCCACGGCCCCTTGGCCCGTGTCTTCCTTTTGCATGGCGGCCCCATTGCCGCCGCCCCCAATCCTTTGCATGTGGCCGGGGGCATGGCCTCACGTCGCAGATTGCGGGCGGATACAGGAAAACGGGCGGCTTGGGAAGCGGGGAGTTGTTGTGGCGTCAGCGCTCATCCTGGCGGGAACTCACTGGCGAACAGCCGTTGCCCGTCACAGGCAGGCTAAGGAGTAGCTTCCGTTGATCTGTTTGGCATTGTCGTCTTCGACTTGCCACTAGATCGTCCAAGTGTATCGACAGGCTATGTCGCTGTCTTCGAAGACCGCCGCGCCGTCTTCGATGGTAAAGCCCTGATCGGACAAGTCCTTGGTCAGGGTGGCTAGGGAAACTGGTGAGGGATAGGCAGCCGCGACCCGGCGTTGGAATTCGGTGTCATCGCCAAAAAAGTCGCCAATCATGTTGGCGACCAATCTGGGCAGCGGCGGTTTGTCCACGAAAGCGCCGAGCGCCCACAAGACCAAGACGCAGCCAAGGGTAAGAATAGCGAGGGTAAGCGCGGCGCGCATGGGTTATCCCGCCCGCCGAACCATCTCGCCAATCCAGAGCGGTGCGAAGGGCGAGGTGCAGCCCTTTGGCGTGGGGTAGTCGCGGTAGATGCCCAAGGCCTCGCCGACGGCGAGAGCGCGGGCGCGGTGGGTTGGGTGGTTGATGCCGATGGCGGCGAGGGTGTTGTTCATCGTCCATTGGACGGGGGCGGGGGCGGAGGGCATTTCAGCCTCGATCCGGTCCAGAAGGGCGGTGAGGTTCAGGCCCTCAGGCTCTTTGGTCACGCGGTCGGCGGTCAGGGACCAGTGGGCGCGGGCGGCGATGGGGTGGGTTTCGTGTTCCCATTTCAGGCGGAGGGATTCTTTGGCGGGGTGTTGTTTCAGGATGTAGGAGTTGAACCAGTCGGAGACCCAGAGGAAGCTGTTGGATTTGAGCAGGGTTTCCACTTGGTCGGCGCTCAGGCTTTTGGGTTTCATCAGCAGAATGGCAAGGTAGCGGGCGTCGATATTGCCAGTGTCCCACAGGTGCAGGGCCAGGGCGGGATCGGATTTGATTTCCTTGGCCAAAATGCGGATATCGCCGTGTTTGACGCCGTATTGCCGGCCTGCGGCGCCGTTCTTTTCGTTCATGGCCCAAGTGGTGTCGTTCTTCAGCGCGGCAAGGCGGGAGAGGGCTTCGGTCAGGGTCATGATATCTCCTTCAGCAGGGCGGCCAGGCGGCTGAGGCCGAGGTCGAGGTTGACGGAGGTGCCGCCGCCAACGCCAAGGCGGATATGGGCGGGCTGGTCGTAGGCGGTGCCCGGCAGCAGGAAGGTGCGGTAGGGCGAGGCGAGGAGGCGGCGGGCGAAGGTGTCGGAGGCCATGTCAAGGTCTAGCCGTGCGAGGCCGATCAGCCCGGCCTGAGGGCGCACCCAGGACAGGCGGGGTTGGGAGGCGATGAAGTGGTCAAGCTTGTCCAGATTGGCGATGGCATCGGCGCGGGCCCGGGCCAGGGCTTGCCCCAGGCGGTCGGGGCGCAGGGCGATTTCGGCAATCACCTCGCCCATTATGTTCATGATTTCGCTGGAGTTTTCGCGAAGGATCATGGCATCCATGATCATGGCGGGGTCTTGGGCAATCATCCAGCCAGTGCGCAGGCCTTGCAGGCCCAGCGCCTTGGACACCGAACCTGTGGTGATGCCGCGGGGGTACAGGCCCGCGATGGAGGGCGGGCGGGGGGCGACCCATTCGAGGCCGGCGTAAACCTCGTCCACCACAAGCCAGGCGCCGACGCGGTCGGCGATGGTGATGATCTGGGACAGGTCCTCGGCGGACATCAATTGCCCTGTGGGGTTGTTGGGGTTGGTCAGGAAGATGAGGCGGGTGCCCGGGGTGACGGCGTCGGAGAGGGCCTGAAGGGGCAGTTGCCAGCCGTCACCCTCATGCCGCTGGATGCGGGTGATGTGGGCGCCGATGGCCTGGCCAAGCACGGCGGCCTGGGGCCAGCCGGGGGTTTCGATGACGATATGGTCGCCGGGTTGGACGAGTTGCATCAGGGCCAGATAGTTCGCCTCAGCCGCGCCTGCGGTGATCAGGACATTGTCGGGGGAGAGGTGGGTAAGGCCCGCTTGGGCCAGCACGGCGGCGCGCAGGGCGGGCAGGCCTTGGAAAGACTTCTGGTTCCAGTCGAGGGGCAGATTGGGGTCAAGGTCGGGCAGGTAGTCGCCCAAGGTCGGGGATTGGGAGAGCGAGAAGCCAAGGATCGCCTCAGGCTCGGCCGTGGTGGTGTCCAGAAGGTATTGAAACAGGGTGTGGATGCGGACCTTCATCAGCGCACGTCGCGGCCTTGGTTCAGGATGATGACATTGCCGCTGCAGATGTCACCCATGGGCGAGGCGAGGAAGCTGACCCAGCCTGCGATTTCGGCGGGTTGCATGGCGCGGCCGTGGGGCATGCCGGCGATGGCGCGGGCAAGGACATCGGCGGTCAGGACGTTGAAAAGGGGGGTCTCGGTCATGGCGGGGGCGAGGGAGTTCACGCAGATGCGGTCACGGGCATAGCGGCGGGCGAGGTCTTTGGTCAGCGTATCCAGCGCGGCCTTGGAGGCGCGGTAGTGGGGCGGGTCGAAGGCGTCGAAGTTATATGCGCCGTTGGAGGAGATGTTGATGATCTTGCGCACGCCGTCGCGGCCCAACATCAGCTTGACGGCCTGCTGGCAGCAATGGAAGGCCGAGGAGAAGTTGACGGCCATCTGGCGGTCAAGCTCATCCGCCGGGATGTCGGGGAATTCGGACATGAAGCAGGTGCCGGCATTGTTCACCAGTACGTCTAGGCCGCCGAACTGGGTGGCGATGGTCGCAAAGGTGGTGGCGATGTCCTCGGGGTGGGTCAGGTTCACGGGCACGCCTGCGAAACAGGGGGCGGCCATTGTGGCGAGGGCGGCTGCGTCCATGTCAAGGCCCACAACATGAAACCCGTCGGCCATCAGGCGGGCCGTGAAGGCCCGGCCCATCCCACCTGCGGCCCCGGTGACGACGGCGATCCGTTGATCCATGTGTTTTCCCCCTGCCGCATACATCCAGAGCCAACTTAGCGGGCTGTCGGCACAAGGGCGAGTGTAAAC
>CAMDHB010000150.1 GCA_945897655.1 Pseudorhodobacter antarcticus | reverse complement strand
GAACCGGTCGATGGCCGGGTCGGGGGCGTTGATCGTCAATACGGGCAATGCCATTCAGGTGACGCTGCCGGAAAATGTGACTTTCGCCTTTGGGTCATCGGTGGGTAACCCGGGCTTCGTGCCACCTTTGGCCGCGCTGGCACAGAACCTGCGCCGCTATCCCAATTCGTCGGTGCGCGTGGTCGGGCATACTGACAATGTCGGATCGGCCGCCGTCAACGACACGTTGAGCACCGAACGTGCGCTGGCCGTGTCGCGCATCCTGATCGCGAATGGCCTGTCCTCGGGACGTCTGACCTATTTCGGGCAGGGCCTGTCCCAGCCGATTGCCAGCAATGCGACATCCGCAGGCCGCGCGATGAACCGCCGGGTCGAGATTCTGATCACCCCGACGCAGTGAATTCCGTCTGGCCCCAACAGTGGCCGGCGAACCAGGCTTGATTGCGCTTTGCTCTTTCCCCGGTGGGGCGCATTTCAAGATCACCCGTGGCAGTGAAATGTGTTTGCCATGACTTGTTAGTGTGCACGACGAAGCATCCTTTCCCAGGCTTTCCGTTGCTCTTGCTCCGGAAAGGGTGCTTCTTTTTCCTTCAATATGAGAGAGATCTACCATGACAGACAAGACCATGAAATCTGCTGACGACCAGATGAAGACCGTCAAGGCTGCTTGGGACAAGGCCCCGGCTGGCCCCAAGAAGGATGCGGCGCTGAAGCATTACCACGCTGCCGAAAAGGCGCAAACGGCGAAGAACGACGCCGAATGCACCAAGGAGTTGCATGCGGCGACGCTTGCCCTGGCCTGAAGGTGGCATGGTTTTCCGGGGCACGTTGCCCCGGGACGCTATTTCAACAAGGGGCCGTCATGATCCAGATAGTTGGCGTTGAAATCGCAAAAGGCGAACAGGCCCGGAAGATCTTGAAAGGTGACCCGCCCCAGCTGAAAGGTGGCATAGCCCGCCTCGCGCAGTTCGCGCAGGACCCGGTTCACATGAACCGCACTCAGGCCAAGCGTGTCTGCCAACAGATATTGCGACATCGGACAGTCGTAGCCCGTCTTGTCCCCCAGTCCGACCAATTTGAGCCGGGCAGCCAGTTCCAGCAGAAAATGGCCGACACGTTGCGCAGCCGAGCGGCGGCCAAGGCCCACCAGATGCTCGACGAGAATGGCCTCGTCCCTTGACGCGGCCCACAGAAACGCGATGGCCAGACGCGGCGTCCCGGCAAAGGCGCCGAAAAGGTCGTTGATCCGCACCTCGGACGCCTCGACCGGGGTGATGGGTTCGACATTATGGTCAGAGGTGCGAAAGAGAATGGACCGCAGACCCAGAAAATCGCCGGGTACCTTGATGGCGGTGATCTGGCGGGTGCCATCTGTGAGCAGGATATAGCCACAGGCCCATCCGGTTGCGAGAATAAAGGCGGATGCATCGGTCTGGCCGGCGTGGAACATGTCGCGGCCGGGGGCAAAGTGGCGTTTGCGTTTGTCGAGGGTGGAGACAACATTCAGGTCGCTGTCCGAAAGGGTGACGAAGGCCTTCAACTTTCGGGCAAAGGGACTGTCCAGCAAAGTGATATTCCTATTTACTGGCCAGTGAGAATTGAAAACGAGAACTTCCGGCGGCAGGTCTTTCCACATCTAAAGATATTACAATCATTCTTTTCCCACATTGACATGGATCAATTGGCCATCTTTTCAGTCTGACAGACTGGAGAAATCCGCCGACAAGCGGCCACAGCATCCAAGCGATGCGCGTTAATCAGGAAAGTTGAACTGAAATGCAGAAATCGTCCGATTTCGATGGAATGGCCGCTTTGGCCATTTGCGAATCGTTGCTGCTGGCCCTGAATGACCGAAACATCCTGCCCGAGCACGAAATTGTGGGGGTGCTGGTGGATGCTGCTGCGGCGCATACCAACGCCCCGAAAGGGGACGGCCAGGAAGAGATTCACGCCGGTGTGGCGGCCCTGATCCAGCGGATCATCGACAGCGGCAATTCGGTTCGGCGCACGTAGGGGGCAGCTGGCCCGCTTGGCAGAGGTTGCGTTGGCGGTGGGGCTGGGGTTCTATGGGACCAAAGCGGAGGTCCCCCATGTCAAACACATCGCAATCCCTGTTCGAACGCGGCATGCGCGTTCTGGTCGAGGGGGTTTCCAGCGCCTCACGCGGGCCAGCAACCTTTGGCGGGGCGCCGCGGTACATGAGCCATGGGTCGGGGTCGCGGCTGTATGACGTGGATGGGAGGGAGTATATCGACTGGATGATGGCCTTTGGGGCGCTGCCTTTGGGGCATGGGCACCCCAAGATCATCGAGGTGGTTTCGCGCGAAGTGGCCCGGGGGTCGCATTTCGCAACCGCGCTGGAGGTTGAGGTGGAACTGGCCGAGATGCTGGTGGGGATGCTGCCGCATGTGGAAAAGGTGCGTTTTGCCAACACCGGGACCGAGGCCTGCATGGCGGCGTTTCGCTTGGCGCGCGGCCACACCGGGCGGCGCAAGATCATCAAGTTCGAGGGGCATTATCACGGCTGGTGGGATGCCGTGCTGCTGAACACCAACCCGATGCCCTTGGCCGCCTTGGGCCATCCGAATGACCCGATCCGGATTTGTGACAGTTCAGGCATTCCGCCCGAGGCGCAGGCCGATACCATCGTGGTGCGCTGGAACGATGTGACAGCACTGGAACGGGCGATGGCGTTGCATGGGGCGCAGGCCGCCTGTGTCGTGACCGAAGGTGTGATGTCGAACATGGGTGTGATCCCGCCGCATCCGGGCTATCTGGAGCGGATGCAGGAGTTGTGCCGCGAATACGGTGCGCTGTTTTATCTGGACGAGACGGTGACGGGGTTCCGCGTGGCACCGGGTGGATGTGCGGAATTGTATGGGTTGACGCCGGATCTTGTGACCTATGGCAAGGCTTTGGGCGCGGGGTTCCCAATGGCGATGATTGGGGGGCGGGCCGATGTGATGGCGGGGCTGGAATGGGGCAAGGTTCTGCATTTCGGCACCCATAACGCGGGGCGGTTGGCGCTGCATGTGGCCAAGACGATGTTGGAGGAGATGACTGCCGATCAGGGCGCGGGGTTCCGCCGCATCGGCGATCTGGGCCGCAAGATGGCGGATGAGGTGCGGCGCGTGGCACGGGTGTCGAACCGGCACAAAATCGTGGTGCAGGGTGTCAATTCGATGTTCCAGATCTTTTTCACCGATCTGGACGCCGTCACCGACTACCGCGATTTCTGCGGCCATGTCGACCGCGCCAAGTTCCGCGATTTCGCCCTGCGCCTGATGGACAAGGGGATTTACATGAACCCATCGGCCACGCTGCATTCGCTGTCGGCTGTGGTGCATACCGAGACTGACATCGCCACTACAGGCCGCGCGATGGCCGAGGTGTTGGAGGAGATGCCGTGAGGATTGGCATCCTGGGTGTAGGATCGCTGGCCGAATACCTGATCCGGGGGGCAAAGGGGGTGGAGTTTGTGCTGTCGCCCCGGTCAGCGGAACGGGTTGCGCGCCTGGGGTGTGAGGTGGCTGCCAGCAATCAGGCCGTGGTGGACGCCTGCGATGCGGTGCTGGTCTGTCTGCCTGCGGCGACGGGGCTGGGAGTTGTGCAGGGGCTGCGGTTTCGCGCCGGGCAGACGGTGTGTTCGGCAATGGCGGGGGTGTCGCTGGCGGCGCTGCGGCGGGCCGTGGGTCCGGTACAGGGCTATGTGTCAATGATGCCGGGCTATGCCAATGCCTATGCGATGGGGCCATCGCTGCTGTACCCCGCCGATCCGTTTTGGGCCGAGTTTCTGGGTCATGTCGGGCCGGTGCATGAGTTTGACACGGTTGAGGCGTTTGAGGTGGCCGCCGTCATGGGGGCGATGTCGGGGGCTTCAGTCTTTCTGATGCGGCATCTGGCGGATTGGTTCGTGGGCCGGGGGTTGGAGCCTGACCTGGCGCGCCGATTGGTGGCCGAGGTTCTGCGCGGCAATGCCGAGGTTTTGCTCCGCTCGGACGAGGGATTGGACGCCATCACCGCCGGGGTCACAACGAAGGGTGGAATAACTGAACAATTGGTCGGCATCCTGCGCGACCGGGGCGCTCTGTCGGCATGGGACGAGGCGATGGATGGGGTCTTTGCCCGGATGGTGGGGCGGTAAGGGCAGCTTGGGCCGCGCTCTGCGGTGTGCAGGCATCAGGTTTGGACTAACCTGGAAAATATCTTTTCTGTTAAACAGGTTGCCTAAAAAAACCATCGTTCGTAAAAACGCGAGCCCAAATTTCTTCGAAGAAATTTGCAAAAGTTTTCGAAAACTTTTGACTGTGCCCGCCACGGGGCGCGGTGGGCCGGGCGCCATGCACCCGGCCCTGGCCAGATTACAGCACTTCGCTGACCTTCACGGTCCGGCCTTCGGCCACCGATTTCAACGCGGCTTCGGCCAAAGCAAGGGCCGACAACCCATCTTCACCTGAGGGCGATGCCGCGCCCTTGCCTGCAGCGGCGGCGATGAAGCTGGCGATTTCGGCGGCATAGGCTTCGGTATAGCGGGTCATGAAAAAGTCATGCAGCGGCGGGCGGGTGTAACCGGCAGCGGATGCCACCTCGATCATGAAGGGGCGCTGGTTTTCGGCTGTGGCAGCCCCGAGCGAGCCATGCACCTCGATCCGCTGGTCATAGCCATAGGTGGCGCGGCGCGAGTTGGAAATCAGGCACATCTTGCCGGTGGCTGTTTTCAGCATGACCTGAACGCTGTCAGAATCCCCGGCAGTGCCGATGGCGGGATCAACCAGCACGGCGGCCATGGCGGACACTTCGGTCACTTCCTCGCCCAGCAGAAAGCGGGCCATGTCAAAGTCATGGATCGTCATGTCGCGGAAAATCCCGCCCGAACGGGCGATATAGTCCAGCGGCGGTGCGCCCGGATCGCGCGACGTGATCGTGACCATCTCAACCTCGCCCAAGGTTCCCTTGGTGATCTCGGCCTTGACGGCCACAAAGTGCGGGTCAAAGCGGCGGTTGAAGCCCACCATCAGCACGGCCTTGGTGTCACGCACCACCTGAAGGCAGGCCTTCACGCGGTCCAGCGACAGATCAATCGGCTTTTCGCAGAAGATCGCCTTGCCAGCCTTGGCAAAGGCCTCGATCAGGTCGGCATGGGTGTCGGTGGGGGTGCAGATCACGACGGCGTCGATGTCTGTGGCGGCCAGAATCGCGTCAATCGAGCGAATCTCGCAGCCGTACTGATCCGAGATTGCCTTGGCCGCCGGGGCCATGGCATCTGCCACAGCCACCAACTGTGCCCCTGCCGAAGCCGAAATCGCCTTGGCATGGACCTTGCCGATGCGGCCCGCCCCTAAAAGCCCGAAACGTAATGTCATTGTCTTGTCCTTTCTTTAGGCAACTGCCGCGTCGGCATTGCCTTTGACGCCTGTGATGTAACTTACGATGTCATTGCCATCCGTTTCGTCGCTGCGCAACGAGGCCACGATGCGGCCCCGGCGAAACACGACGATTCTGTCGACCAGATCGAAGACCTGCCGCAGGTTGTGGCTGACCAGGATCAGCGGCACACCGCGTTCCTTCAGGCCGCGGATGATGTTTTCGACCTGTGCGGTTTCCTGCACACCCAGCGCTGCGGTCGGTTCGTCCATGATGATCAGCTTGGACGCAAAGGCGGCGGCCCGCGCAATGGCCACGCATTGCCGCTGGCCGCCAGACATGTTGCGAATCGGGTTGTCGACGTTGGGGATTTTCACGGCGGTCTTTTGCAACGCCTCGAGCGTGCGGGCCTTCATCGCCTTGCGGTCCAGAATCGAGAAGGGGCCAAGGTTGAACTTGATGATCTCACGCCCCAGATACAGGTTCGAGGGCACGTCCAGATCGTCGGCCAGGGCCAGGGTCTGGAACACGGTCTCAATCCCGCTTTCCCGCGCCTCCAGCGGGCCGCCGTGGTTGACCTCGGCCCCGTCAAAGAAAATCTGGCCAGCGGTGCGCTGTTCGACCCCGGTGATCTGGCGCACGAAGGTCGATTTGCCGGCACCGTTGTCGCCCACGACGGCCACGTGTTCGCCGTCCAGCAGGGTGAAATTGGCGTCCTCCAGCGCGTGGACACCGCCGTAATGCTTGGTCAGGCTCCGGGTTTCCAGAATGATCTTGGACATCTCATTTCCCCCGTGCGCGGCTTTGTTGCCGCCATTGATCCAGCACCACGGCACCGACGATGATCACGCCCTTGACCATTTCCTGATAGAACGCGTCCAGCTTCAGGAAGGTAAAGCCCGAGATGATGACGCCGAAGATCAGCGCGCCCAGCACCGTGCCAAGGATGGATCCGCGCCCGCCTTGCAGGGAAATCCCCCCGATGACGGCCATGGCGATGGCGTCCAACTCGTACATCACCCCCATGCCCGCCTGCGCCGTCAGGTTCTTGGACGAGACGACGATGGCGGCTGCGGCGGCCAGGGTGCCTGCAATCGCATAGACCAGGATCTTGTGGTTTTTCACGTTGATGCCCGACATGCGGGCCGCATCCTCATTCGAGCCGATGGCATAGCAGTGCTTGCCGTATTTGGTGTAGTTCATGATGCAATAGAACAGGATGGCCAGGCCGACAAAAATCAGCACGGGATTCAAGCCCTTGCCGATGGCGGCATAGCCTTCGGTCGGGAAGGATATGGGGTTGCCGTTGGACCACCATTTGGACAGGCCGCGCGCCGAGACCATCATGCCCAGCGTGGCGATGAAGGGCGGAATGCGGGTATAGGCGATCAGCGCGCCGTTGATCAGGCCTGCGATCATGCCGCAAGACAGGCCCACCACAACAGGCACGATCACGGGCAGGTCCATCCAGGCCTCGCCGAAGATCGCCTTGGGGTTGGGGTTGCCGTTGACCAGCCAGGTTTGGGCAAAGCTCATGGTGATCATGGCGGTCGCCCCGACGATGGAGCCTGACGACAGGTCGATGCCACCGGTGATGATGACTTGGGTCACGCCAAGGGCGATGATGCCGACGATGGAAACTTGCAGGATGATGACCTGCAGCCGCTGGTTGTTGAACAGGGTGTCAACGTTGTCGCGGGTGTTGAACAGGAAGCTGTCGCCATAGATCAGGCGGCCCAGCACTTCGAAGATTACGACGATGCCGACAAGGGCAAAGAACACGTTCAATTCGGGCGGTCGGGCCCGTTTGGACGGATCATACTTCAGCCCGCCAAGTCCTGAATCGGTCTTTGCCATCGGTCCCCCCTTCGATGCTGTAAAACAATCTCTGCCCACCCTTCGCGACGGGCAAGAGAAAAAGGGCGGCATGATGCCGCCCTTTCGTTGGCTGTCTGGCGATCAGTTCTTGGCCAGATAGTCGGCCACGTTGGCCGGTGTGACCAGCTGGAAGGGGATATAGACCTTCTGCTCGACCGCTTCACCCTTGGACAGGGCCACGGCGGCGTTCAGCGCGCCTGCACCTTGACCGGCGGCATCCTGGAACACCGTCACGTCCAGATCGCCGGCCTGCATCGCAGCCAGTGCGTCCTGGGTCGCGTCAACGCCACCGACGATGACCGAAGCCATGTCCATGCCGCCAGCCTTCATCGCCTGAATGGCGCCGATGGCCATTTCGTCGTTGTTGGCGATGACGGCGTCAAACGGTGCGCCGGTCGACATCCAGTTGGTCATCAGGTTCGCCGCTTCGTCGCGCGACCAGTTGGCAGTCTGCTCGTCGATGATGTTCAAGGTCACGCCGCAGTTGCCCGAGGCCATGACGTCATGGATGTCGGCGGTGCGCTGTACGGCGGCCTGGTTGGACAGCTCGCCCTGCATGACATAGATGTTGACCT
>CAMDHB010000149.1 GCA_945897655.1 Pseudorhodobacter antarcticus | reverse complement strand
AAGGTCGGGCGGCTTGCCGATTATCCGCACAGCGAATGCGGCTATTTCTCGATTGTCATGGTCCACGGCCACGGTCGCCGCCCGGGGGGTGAGGGATGACGGGCTGGGTGGTCATCGCAGGACTTGGCCCCGGTGCTGCAGCCATGGTGACCCCCGAGGTTACCGCCGCTTTGGCTGACGCCACCGATATCGTGGGCTACATCCCCTATGTCGCCCGCGTGGCACCTCGTCCGGGGCTGACCCTGCATGCCACTGACAACCGGGTCGAATTGGACCGTGCAACCCATGCCCTGCAAATGGCCCAGTCAGGTCAACGGGTTGTCGTCGTTTCCTCAGGTGACCCCGGCGTATTCGCCATGGCCTCAGCCATTTTCGAAGCGGTCGAGGCTGCGCCAGAATTCGTGGATGTGGACATCCGCGTTCTGCCTGGTATCACTGCGATGCTGGCCGCCGCCTCCGCCATCGGCGCACCCTTGGGCCACGATTTCTGCGCCATAAACCTGTCCGATAACCTGAAACCTTGGTCCCTCATCGAACGCCGCTTGCGCCTTGCTGCACAGGCCGATCTCGCCATGGCCTTTTACAATCCGCGCTCGGCCAGCCGCCCCGATACCTTTACCCACGTCCTGCACACTTTGCGCCAGGAATGTGAGCCAACCCGCCTGATCAGCTTTGCCCGCGCCGTTTCAACCCCCGATCAGCAGATCATCACCGTAACCCTTGCCGAAGCCCAACCCGAAATGGCCGACATGCGCACCGTCGTGATCTTGGGCAATTCCGCCACCCGCCGCGTCGGGCGGCATGTCTACACCCCGCGGAGCGTGGGATGACCCAGCCACTCCATCACCTCGGCCACCGTTTCACAGGTGGCGCGGTCGGGCAGGGCGGGGCGGTCAATCATGATCACCGGCAGCCTCAGCATCCGCGCGGCATCAATCTTGGCCCGCGCGCCGACACCGCCGGAATTCTTGGCGACAATGGTCTGGACACCATATTGACGCATCAATTCCAGATCATCTTCCACCCGGAAGGGCCCGCGGGATATGACAATTTCGGCATTGGGCAGCGCAACCGCAGTGACCGGCTGATCCACCAGCCGCAGCAGATAATGGTGCTGGGGCGCACGGGCAAAGGCGTCGACATGCTGGCGACCGATGGCCAGAAACACCCGTGTGGCGGCATCAGGCAAGGCATCAACCGCCGCCGCCATATCCGCCACGGTGGTCCAACGGTCCTGCGGCGTGGCCTGCCACGGCAACCGCTGCAGGGCAATCAGCGGGATGTCACTTCCCGTCGCCTCCACCGCATGGCTGCTCATCTGCGCGGCAAAGGGATGGGTTGCATCCACGACATGAGTGATCTTTTCCCGCATCAGATAGGCGCGCAGACCCTCGACCCCGCCAAAGCCGCCAATTCGCTGGGGCAGGGGCTGGCCCACCGGGTCCGCCGTGCGCCCGGCATAGGAAAACACCGCATCCAAACCCGCATCGGCAAGGGCGCGGGCCAAAAGGCTGGCCTCGGTCGTGCCGCCCAACAAGAGAATGCGTGTCATGGCTGAAGCCTGGTTATCCATCATCGGCGTGGGTGAGGATGGACCAGCGGGCCTGTCGCCTGCAAGTCTGGAAGCGCTGAATGAAGCCGAAATCGTCTTTGGGGCCAAGCGGCATCTGGCCCTGATGGGCATCACAGGGCAGCCATGGCCCCTGCCGTTTTCCGTAACGCCCCTCCTTGCGCATCGCGGCCAGCGGGTTGCGGTCCTCGCCTCGGGGGACCCGTTCTGGTACGGCGTCGGCGGCACCTTGTCCGCGTCCCTTCACCCCGATGAATGGCTTGTCTTTCCCGCCCCCTCGACCTTCTCCCTCGCCGCCGCCCGCATGGGCTGGCGGATCGAGGAGGTGGCCTGCATCGGCCTGCACGCCGCTCCCTATGCCCGCCTTCGCCCTCTGCTGACCCGTGGCGCCCGCATCCTGTGCCTGTTGCGCGATGGGGCAGCGGTGGGCGAACTGGCCCAGTATCTGACGGCCCAAGGCTTTGGCCCCTCCAGCGTCCACGTTCTTCAGGCCCTCGGCGGCCCCCGCGAAAACTACTGGAGCTTTGAGGCGCAACACCCTGATACCCAACCCATTCTGGCCCCCGTCGCTGCCGCGATTGAGGTTAAGGGTGCCCTTGGCCTGCCGCGCAGCAGCGGCCTGCCGGATGATCTGTTTGACCATGACGGTCAGATCACCAAACGCCCCGCTCGCGCCCTGACCCTGTCCGCACTTTCGCCCCGTGCGGGTGAAACCTTGTGGGACATCGGCACAGGTTCCGGCTCCATCTCGATCGAGTTTCTGCTGGCAGCACCGGGATCACGGGCCTTTGCGCTGGAACAAGACCCTACCCGCGCTGCCCGGGCGCAGGCGAATGCCGAACGGTTCGGGCTTGGCCACCGCTATCACATCACCCAAACCAAGGCCCCCGAAGGGCTGGACACATTGCCGAAACCCGATGCCGTTTTCATTGGCGGCGGCGCATCCGAGCAGGTCTTTGCCGATATCTGGGCCCGTATTGAGGCCGGCACCAGGTTGGTTGCCAATGCCGTCACCTTGGAAAGCGAGGTTTTGCTGTCCCAGTGGCATGCGCGTCAAGGCGGCACCTTGCTGCGCGTCGAACTGGCCGAGGCCGCCCCCTTGGGCAGCAAGCGCGGCTGGCAACCCCTGCGCCCGCTGGTTCAGTGGAGCGTCACAAAATGAGGGTGGCAGGTTTTGGCTTCACCACATCCGCCGGCCTTGCCAGCCTTCAGGCGGCCCTGTCACGGGCGGGCGTCGCGGTTGACGCCGTTGCAACGATTGCGGGCAAGGCCACAGGTCTCGCCCCCTTGGCCAATGCCTTGGGTCTGCCGCTTATCGCGGTCAGCCCAACTGATCTGGCTGCACATGAACGGGCGGGGTCTGCCCGGGTCAGCGGGCTTTATGGCACGGGGTCAGTCGCGGAATCGGCGGCATTGGCCGCCGCAGGGCAGGGGGCGCGGCTGGTGGTGGGGCGCATCACTTCGCCCGACGGTCAGGCCGTTGTCGCAATAGCAGAGGGGCAAGGACCATGACAGTTCACTTCATCGGCGCAGGCCCCGGCGCGCCTGATCTTTTGACCCTGCGCGGGCGTGACCTGATCGCGGCCTCGCCGGTCTGCCTCTATGCGGGCTCACTGGTGCCGGAACAGATCCTGACGCATTGCCCGCCCGGTGCCCGCATCATCAACACGGCCCCCTTGTCGCTGGACGACATCATGGCCGAAATCAGTGCCGCCCACGCCCAAGGCCACGATATCGCGCGCCTGCATTCCGGCGATCTGTCGGTCTGGTCCGCGATGGGGGAACAATTGCGCCGCCTGCGTTCCTTGGGCATTCCTTTTGATGTGACGCCCGGCGTGCCCTCGTTCGCCGCATCGGCAGCGGCGATTGGTGCGGAATTGACGCTGCCCGGCCTTGCGCAATCCGTGGTTCTGACCCGGCACGCGGGCCGCGCCTCGCCCATGCCTGCGGGCGAAAATCTGGCTGCGTTTGCGGCGACAGGGGCCACCTTGGCCATCCATCTGTCGATCCATGCCCTGGCCGATGTCGTGGCCAACCTCAGCCCCATTCTGGGGGGTGATTGCCCGGTTGCCGTGGTCTGGCGCGCCTCATGGCCCGATCAACGGATCGTGCGCTGTACCTTGGCCAGCATTCAGGACGCCATCGCCCCGGCGATGGACCGCACCGCGCTGATCCTGGTCGGTCGGGCCTTGGCACAAGAAGGGTTTGACGACAGCCGCCTATACGCCGCCGATTACGACCGCCGCTACCGCCCCCTTGGCCCCGAGCCCCGTTTCCCGGAGGGGACATGACCGCCCCCGGCCTGATCATTTCCGCCCCCGCCTCGGGCACCGGCAAGACCACGCTGACGCTGGGTCTGGCGCGGGCAATTCGCGACCGGGGTCTGGCGGTGCAAACCTTCAAATCCGGTCCCGATTACATCGACCCGGCCTTTCACCGGGCTGCAACCGGCAGGCCATCTTTTAACCTGGATACTTGGGCAATGGCGCCTGACATGATCGCCGCCCTTTTGGATCATGCCACAGGCGCAGACCTGATCCTGGCCGAGGGGTCGATGGGCCTGCATGACGGCGTGGCAACACCCGGGGCGACAGGGTCGGGGGCGAGTGCCGATCTGGCGCTGCACCTTGGCTGGCCGGTTGTCCTGGTCATCGACGTCTCAGGTCAGGCGCAAACCGCCGCCGCCATCGCGCTTGGCCTAGCGTCATTTCGGCCCGGGTTGGCCTTGGCCGGTGTCGTGCTGAACCGCGTTGCCAGTGCCCGCCATGAACGGTTGGTGCGGCAAGGCATGGCGCAGGCGGGCATTCCGGTTCTGGGCGCTCTGCCGCGCAACAAGGCCATCACCATGCCCGAACGCCACCTTGGGCTGGTGCAGGCCGAAGAACTGCCCGATCTGGAGCCGATGCTAGCCGAGGCTGCCCGTTTTGTCGCGGCCCATGTCGATCTGGACGCCATCCTTGCCGCCGCCCGCCCCAGCCCAACGCCCACCTCGCCTTACCCCATCCGCCCCCCCGGCCAACGCATTGCCCTCGCCCGCGACACGGCGTTTTCCTTTGTCTACCCCCATCTGCTGCATGCCTGGCGCGCTGCGGGGGCCGAGGTCCTGCCGTTCTCCCCTCTGGCCGATCAGGCAGCGGACCCCTCGGCTGATGTGTGCTGGCTTCCCGGCGGCTATCCTGAACTCCACGGCGGCCAGATAGCCGCTGCCTCGCAGTTCCTGTCAGGCCTGCGCAGCTTTGCCGCTATCAAACCCGTCCACGGCGAGTGCGGCGGCTATATGGTCTTGGGCGCAGGCCTGATCGACAAGGACGGTCAGAGCCACCAGATGGCCGGGCTTTTGGGCTTGGAGACCAGCTTTCAAACCCGCCGCATGCACCTGGGCTACCGCATGGCGCAGCTGTTGACACCATTTCCCGGTCACACAGCAGGCACCACCTTACGCGGCCATGAATTCCACTATTCCACCATCCTGACCCAGCCCGACGCCCCCCTGGCCCAGGTGACCGATGCCGAGGGCACACCCGTCCCCGAAACCGGTTCCCAGCGCGGCCATGTCACCGGGTCCTTCTTCCATCTGATCGCCGAGGTGCCATGACCGGCTTTGTCTCCTTCGTCTCCTCCGGTCCCGGCGACCCCGAACTGCTCACGCTGAAGGCCGTGAACCGCCTGGCCGCCGCCGACGCGGTGCTGTTTGATGACCTGTCCTCCGGCCCGATCCTGACCCACGTCAAACCCGGCGCCGATCTGGTGGGCGTGGGCAAGCGGGCAGGGCGCCCCTCGCCCAAACAGGGCAGCGTCAGTCAGTTGCTGGTCGACTATGCCCTGACCGGGGCCCGCGTCGTGCGCCTCAAATCCGGCGACGCAGGCCTTTTTGGCCGGCTGGAAGAGGAGATTGACGCCTGCCGCGCCGCCGGTGTGGCCTATGAAATCATCCCCGGCGTCACCTCCGCCTCCGCCGCCGCTGCCGCCTACGGCATCCCGCTGACCCGCCGCCTGACCGCACGGCGGGTGCAGTTTGTCACTGGCCATGATGTGACAGGTGCCTTGCCACAAGACCTGAACCTTGCCGCCCTGGCCGACCCTGCGGCAACCACCGTGATCTTCATGGGCAAGCGCACCTTTGCCGAACTCGCCACCAAACTGCAGACCCACGGGCTTGACCCCGCCACCCCTGCCGTGCTGGCCGAAAGCGTCTCGACCCCCGAGCAGCGCTTCCTGCGCGCCACCCTCGCCACCCTCGCCCCTCAGATCAGCGGCGACGGCCCCGCGCTGATCCTGCTGGGACCCTTGGCAAACCCATGACGCATCAGGTCACCGTCTGCCGCTCTTGCCCTGCAGGTCAGGCCGGCCTGGCCCAGCAACTGACAGATGCCCTTGGCGATTTGCCCTACGACATCGCGCTGACCGACTGTATGTCGGGCTGTACCCGCGCCTCGACCGTGGCCTTTCGTGCGCCCGGGAAAACCGCCTATCTTTTCGGCGATCTGACCTCGTCCGACCTGCCTGATCTTGTGACCTTTGCCACCCTCTACCTTGCCGCACCCGACGGCACCTTTGCCGATGCCCGCCCCCTTGGCGCACTGCGCACCAAAGCCATTGCGCGCATTCCCGGCCGCTGAAACCAGCACCATGTGTCGCCAACCGCCCACAAGCGCCGCTTTCTCGCTTGACCCACCCCCCAGATCGGGCCAAATGGCGACGCAAGGTGTCCATTCCGGCGCAAGCCAGAGGGACTGAAACGGGAATGGGGTAGGGTGGACCGATGCAGGCACCTGATCCTCAACCGCCCCCGCGACTGTAAGCGGTAGCGGCTTTCCATATGCCACTGGAGCAATCCGGGAAGGCGGAAAGCAGGCTGCGACCCGCGAGTCAGGAGACCGGCCTTGCAAGGTGAAACACGCTGCCGTCGGGTGTGACGGCCAAGGAGTTGACGATGAACACGACCCAGACCACTTCGCAGACCGCATCCCGTTCTTCCGCCCTCATGCAGGCGATTTTCGTCACGCTGATCGGCGCAACCGTTGTTTTCGTTGCCGGATTTGCCCATTCGCAAACCCTGCATGACGCCGCCCATGACATGCGGCACACCACGGGCTTTCCCTGCCACTAAGGCAGGATTGTTCCTGAACCCATGAAACAGATGGTGTCCAGCGCGTTGATCGCTGGCTTTGTGGCGGGGCTGCTTGGCGCTCTGCTGCAATATCTATTGGTGCAACCCGATATCGTCATGGCCGAACGCTATGAATCGGGCGAGTTGGTGCATTTCGCCGGTGTCGTAGCGGCAGAGGCGGGCCACGACCACAGCACCCATGACCACGGCACAGCCGAAACCACCACCGAACATGACCATGGCACGGCCGGAACCACCGAGGCCCATGACCATGGCGAGGCCACTGAGGTTTCAGCCTTTCAGCGTCAGGGATTGACGGTACTTTTCGCAATCCTCACCTATTGCGGCTATGGTCTCGTCCTGATGGGGATGATCAATCTGGCACACCAGATCGGCATCAAGATCGGTCTGGCGCAAGGGGTCCTTTGGGGTCTGGCGGGCTTCATGAGCTTTCAACTGATGCCGGCCCTTGGCCTGCCGCCCGAACTGCCCGGCATGCCGGCGGCTGATTTTGAGGCGCGTCAACTTTGGTGGGCCGTCACCGCCATCTGCACCGGCATCGGCCTGTGGTTCCTGTGCTATGGCACCGCAGTTTGGCAGCGCGTCGTTGGGGCAGGGCTATTGGCCGCCCCGCATGTCTGGGGTGCACCCAAGGTTGCGGCGTTCGGTGGTATCGTACCGCCGGAACTGTCCGCCGCCTTTGCCGCCCATTCCTTGGGAGCAGGCATGATCACCTGGATGGTGCTGGGTGGGTTGCTGATCACCCTCTGGCGCACAGATCCCGCCAAATGATCCGGCTTCACCTGATCGGCATTGGCACTGGCAACCCCGATCACCTGACACTTCAGGCGATCAAGGCGCTGAATGCCGCCGATCTGGTGATGATCCCGCGCAAGGGCGACAGCAAGGCCGACCTGGCCGAGCTGCGCCGCACCATCTGCGCCGACGTTCTGACAAACACGGCAACCACCATTGCCGAGTTTGACCTGCCGCAGCGCGACGCCGGGAACCCCGACTATCTGGCTGGCGTCAACGACTGGCACGACGCCATCGCCGCCGTCTGGATGCAAACCATCGTAGCCCATCCGGCCGCGCAGGATGTGGCGCTGCTGGTCTGGGGTGATCCATCGCTCTATGACAGCACGCTGCGCATCGCCGCACG
>CAMDHB010000148.1 GCA_945897655.1 Pseudorhodobacter antarcticus | reverse complement strand
GGCAAGACAATGCGGGACGTGAAGGCGAAGTTTTGGGATGAGGCGGGGTGTGAGTGAGGGGGGGGTGCGCTATGGATGGGCACTCTACGGCTATCTTCGCGTCTTCAGGGCAGCGTCCCAAGCATCTTTATCAGATACTGAAGGGACATAATTAAAGTCGAAGACCCTTTGGCCATCGCTCGCCCCAATAGAGAAGAAAGTCATGTCATTGTGGCTCGTCGCATCAAACGATAGTTTGGAAAAACCATTCTTTGTATTGGGAAACATAATTCCATCTTTATCCACAACAATTGGGAACTTATCTACAGAAAAGCGCATGGCTCGGAAGTTGATGTTGGAGTTCGAAATCTCGGCGTCCAAGACTATCTTGCGCATCCCATAGGAGACTTTGAGCCTTGTCCCACTGAGTCTGATATCCCAAAGCTTGGAGGGCACAAACTGAAACACAGTTTCGACTATCGAAACTGCAAGAGAGCCGGAACGGTCAAAGACGCGAAGGCTGACGACGGCTCGATCAAGAAGCGAAATCTTGAGTGGTTTGATTCCATTTACCGAAAATGGGGCAAAACTGTTTCCAATAGCACTAGAAAAGCCCACGCTCCCCAACGAGACCGCGAATTGGTTTCCTAAGCGAGGAGAGTAGTGTGCCCGATCCTTCGACACCGAGAAAGGCTTATCTCTAGCATCGAGAACAGCTCTCTTGCTCTGTCGTCCGGCTGTGACTTCTCCATGGCACTCCAAGCAAAGTAAAACAAGATTCTCAAAATTGTGTTCAAGAACTTTGGAGTAGGGCTCAATGTGTTCAATTTGAGTCGGCATCCTTCCGCATAATGCACACCCGTATCCACAATGCTGTCTGACACGACGCTGTAAAGGATCGGGGATTGGCGGTCTAGGCGACAACGACCTACGAATCCATCTTCAACGCCGAAATAAACGCCTCCTGCGGGATCTCCACCTTCCCGAACTGGCGCATCCGCTTTTTGCCCTCTTTCTGCTTGTCCAGCAGCTTGCGCTTCCGGCTGGCATCCCCGCCGTAGCATTTGGCCGTCACGTCCTTGCGCATCGCGCTGAGAGTCTCCCGCGCGATCACGCGGCCACCAATCGCGGCCTGGATCGGGATTTTGAACATGTGGCGGGGGATCAGTTCTTTCAGTTTCTCGACCATCGCGCGGCCGCGCATGTCGGCGCGGTCGCGGTGGACCATCATGCTCAACGCATCCACGGGTTCTTCGTTGACCAGGATCGACATCTTGACGAGGTGATCCTCGCGGTACTCGCTCAACTGATAGTCGAAACTCGCATAGCCCTGGGAGACGGATTTCAGGCGGTCGTAGAAGTCGAAGACCACCTCGGCCAGGGGCAGGTCGTAGACGACCATGGCGCGGGAGCCGGCGTAGGACAGGTCAAGCTGGATCCCCCGGCGGTCCTGGCACAGCTTCAGGATATCGCCCAGGTCTTCATCGGGGACCATGATCGTGGCCTTGATCCGCGGCTCCTCGATATGGTCGATATAGGTCAGGTCGGGCATGTCGGCGGGGTTGTGCAGGTCTCGCACCTCGCCGTCCTTCATGAACAGGTGGAACACCACGGACGGCGCAGTGGTGATGAGTTCCAGATTATACTCCCGCTCCAACCGGTCGCGGATCACCTCAAGGTGCAAGAGGCCCAGGAAACCGCAGCGAAAGCCGAAGCCTAGGGCGGCGGAGGTCTCCATTTCGGTCGAGAAGGAGGCATCGTTCAGCGACAGCTTCTCGATCGCGTCACGCAGGTCTTCGAACTGGGCGGCATCCACCGGGAACAGGCCGCAGAACACCACAGGCTGGGCGGGTTTGAAGCCCGGCAAAGCCTCAAGACAGCCCTTGCGTTCATGGGTGACGGTATCGCCCACACGTGTGTCGCGGACCTGCTTGATCTGGGCCGTAAAAATGCCGATCTCACCCGGCCCCAGTTCGGCGATATCCACCATCTGCGGCTTCAGAACGGCCAGCTTTTCAATGCCATAGACGGCGTTGGTCTGCATCATGCGGATGCGGTCGCCCTTTTTGACCACGCCATCCATGACGCGGATCATGACGACGACGCCAAGGTAGGGGTCGTACCATGAGTCGACCAGCATGGCCTTCAAGGGTGCGTCGCGGTTGCCTTTGGGGGGCGGCAGGCGGTTTACGATGGCTTCCAGCACATCCGGAATGCCAAGGCCGGATTTGGCAGAGATGAGGACGGCGTCGGAGGCGTCCAACCCGATCACATCCTCGATCTGCTGGCGGACGCGGTCGGGTTCGGCGGCGGGCAGGTCGATCTTGTTCAGGACCGGCACAATCTCATGCCCCGCATCCAGCGCCTGATAGACATTGGCCAGCGTCTGCGCCTCGACCCCTTGCGAGGCATCGACGACCAGCAAGGACCCCTCAACCGCCCGCATCGACCGCGACACCTCATAGCCAAAGTCGACATGGCCGGGCGTGTCGATCAGGTTCAGGATATACATCCTGCCATCCTTGGCCTTGTATTCAATCCGGACCGTGTTGGCCTTGATCGTGATGCCCCGTTCGCGCTCGATATCCATACTGTCCAGCAACTGGGCCTTCATGTCGCGGTCGGCGACAGTGCCCGTCGACTGGATCAGCCGGTCGGCAAGGGTGGATTTTCCGTGGTCGATATGGGCCACGATCGAGAAGTTGCGGATGTGATCAAGCTGGGTCATGGGGGGCCGTATAGCCTGAAGAACAGGGCCGGGAAAGGGGGCGTGACATTGCTTGATCGGTGTGGCGGTTTGGGCCATTCTGGTATGAACTGGGGGGGGCAATCAGATGGATGACAAAGAGTTCGGGCACGAGGACGCGCGCGGCCATTGGGCCCCGAACCGGCCCATCAGTTATGGCCCGGCTTTCGACTGGCCGCCCGATCCGCGCCGCCTTGCCAAATGGCTGTTCGGCTTTCCGGGCTATTTCTTGCCCTGGAACCTGTTTTACGCCCTGATGGCGCTGGTGCTGTGGACGTGGTTTTCGCCGTCATTGGAGACGACACAGACCCTGGCCCCCGGCTGGATCTTGTACCTGCTGATCCGGAATGAGATTTTGGCCATTCTGGTTTATGGCGCCTGGCATTTGTGGCTCTATTCCTGGCGCAAGCAAGGCACGGCGTTCAAGTACAACCGCCAGTTCCCCAAAGACCGCGCCGCAGGCTTTGCCTTTGGCAACCAGACCTGGGACAACATGTTTCACACCCTGGCCAGCGGCGTGCCGATCTGGACGGCGTATGAGGTGCTGCTGCTGTGGGCCTATGGCAATGGCTGGGCGCCGATGATCACCTTTGCCAGCCATCCGGTGGGCTTTGTCGCGATATTCTTTCTGGTGCCGCTGATCCACGAGGTGGGGTTCTATTTCTGCCACCGGTTGCTGCACATCTCGCCCCTGTACGAGCTTGCCCACAAGCTGCATCACCGCAACATCAACCCCGGCCCGTGGTCGGGGCTGTCGATGCATCCGATTGAACATATGGTCTATTTCAGCACGATCTTGCTCTTCTTCGTGATCCCGGCGCATCCGGTCCACATGATCAACCTGGCCTCACGCCTAGGGGTCAGCCCGGCGCAGGGCCATACCGGGTTTGACCGCGTGGTTCTGGGGGAGGAGGCGAATTTCGAGGCGTCCTATTACGCCCATTACCTGCACCACAAGTATTTCGAGGTGAACTATTCGGATGGCATGGTCCCCCTTGACCGCTGGTTCGGGTCCTTCCACGACGGCACGCCCGAGGCGCATGAGGCGATGAAGGCGCGGCGGATGCGGCGGAGCGCCTGACCATTGGGCGAATCAGGTCCGAAGGCAGTTCCTTGCCCCATGCCTTGCACCCCAGCGCTAAACCTTGGGCCGCCGCCGCAACGAAGCACAGATTATAGCGCAATTCGAAACAAACTGCGGCGGATTGGCGTCAAGTGCCTGACAGGCTTGAAAAATGTTCTGGACGCCTGCATAGTTGAGAAAATGAATGACCTGTGGCGAGGGGGAACCCCGCCCACTGGCAAGGGGCAGAGACATGACAAAAGCAGTACTGTGGGCAGGCGCGGCCGCCCTTTCGATGATGTTTATGGCCTCTGCGGCCAGTGCCGGGCCGATTTCCAGCGCGTGCAACCAGTCCAGCCGGCAGGCTGCCACACCGTCCTTGTGCTCGTGCATTCAGCGCGTGGCCGATCAGGGATTGTCAGGCTCTGACCAGCGTCGCGTGGCCACCTTCTTCCGCAATCCTGACAAGGCGCATCTGGTGCGGATGTCGCAAAAGCGGTCGGACGATGCGTTCTGGGAGCGTTACTCCCGCTTTGGCGAAAAGGCCGAAGCCATCTGTCAGGGCTAGAGCGGAGCGCTTTAAAACCGGCGGATCTGGGGGGCTGGCCCCTTGGGGGTGCCATCAGGTTGGGCATCGTCGAGAACCTGACGAATGCCAACCAGACCTGCCCAGACAGGCCAATCCATATCCCCAGGCGGATCGGTCGGCATGCCTGCCCCGATCTTGGCCGAGGCTTCTGATATGGGCAGCGACAGCACCGCCGTCGCCTTCAACTCCTGCGCCGTCATGGGGCGCAGTTGCGCCCAGCGGCCGGGATACATCTGCTCCATCATCACTTCCAGATGGCGGGCCTTGGCGGCTTGATCCGTGACCGCTTCAGCCACGCCAAACACCATGACCGACCGGAAGTTGACCGAATGCTCCAGCCCCGAGCGGGCAAGCACCAGACCGTCCAGCAGGGTGACGGTCAGGCAGACGGGCTGCCCCGTCGCCGCCTTGATCATCCGCGAGGCGGCGGAACCGTGCCAATAAACGCGGTCCCCTTCACGCCAGTGCAGGGTGGGGGTGACGGCGGGTGCGCCGTCGATCAGATGGCCGATATGGGCCAGCGGTTGGGCGTCCAGCACCGCCTTGATCGTGTCCGCGTCATAGGCCGCCTTTTCGTGCAGGCGCTTGACCCGGGTGCGCGGGGTTGGGGCTTTGGTCACCGCAGGCGGCCCGCCACAACCTGGGCGCGGGCGTAAAGCATGGTTCCCAGCAGGATGACCAGAATGGCCCCGCTGATCACCAGACCCAGACCGCCTTGCGACATGATCGAGGCGGGGGCGATCATATAGGTGTAAAGGCTGGTCCCGATGAACCCCAGCAGCGACACGACAAAGGCGTTCACCGCATGGCGCGACCGGGCCAGGATCAGCACCGACCCCAGCACCGAACCCCAGACCCCCAACGCCCAGGTCGCCACGGCCCAGGATGGCATGTTGTCCAGATAGGCCAGCATGCCCGCGCGCTGATCTTCGGGCATCATGCTCAGATAAGCGGCGTCGCGCAGTTCGGACATGGTGTAATCATAGGCGCCAAAGGCGTGCCACATGAGCGTGATCAGGCCCACAACCCAGATATGCCAAGGTGTTTTCATAATAGCCCCCGTTTTGGGGCAATCCTGACGCGCGCCGGGCCTTCGGTCAAGCGGGGTGTAAGGTAGAGGATGGGCAGTCCGGCTTGACCCTTGGGACAAGCCGGTTTGCCCATCCCCTAGCGGAAGGCAGGTCCGTGGGACCACAGGGTCAGCGACCAGCGGGTGCCCCGCGTGATGGGTGTCACGCGGTGCAAGGTGAAGCTTGGGAAGATCACGGCACTGCCCCGCTGTCTGGGGGCCATCCGCAGGTTGCTGTCCGGCCAGACCTCCAGCGTGCCACCGTCATAATCGGCAGGATCTGACAATTGCACCACCACCGTCAGCTTGCGCTTCTGGGCCAGCGCCCCGGCCCCGATGTCGGAATGCCAGTCAAAATGCCCCTCCCGCTCGGCCCCATAGCGTGCCACCTGCGCGCTTTCGGCAAACTCGGTCAGATCAAAGCCAAAGCTTTCCCGGTTCGCCGCAGCGACCAGCCGCATCATCCGCTCCATCACCCAGGCCGCCTGCGGCAGATCATCCAGCCAGGACAGTTCTGCCCGGCGGATCTGATGCGCCGTGGTCCCGCGCACCAGCCCCGCATCCTTCATCGGGGCTGCCGCGCACAGGGCGATCAGGTCATCACATTCCGCCGGGGTCAAGGCATCCGGCACCTCATGCAGCGGGGTCATCTGATGGCCTTCGGGTCTGTTCGTTCAGTCATGCCCAGCACCCGTCACCATCATGATCCCCTCAAACGAGGAATACCGGCTGACGGCTGCACTGCCAAGTTTGTCCTCGGCCAGATTGAACATCGCCGACAGATCATCGGCCCCCGACACCCCATGCAGCGCCAGGAACGCCGGTGACCGCAGATCCGGCCCGCCGCATAGCACAATCTGCCACTGCCCATCACGACGCGCCAACAGGGCCCGTCCTGCCGCGTCCCCTTGGGCCCAGGACGCAATGGCGCTGTCCCCGCTCACCACAACCGGGTCCACCGTCAAGGGCTGATCCGGCTTGTCGAACAGCGCCTTCATCGTGGCGACAATCATCTCGGCATCCGGCCCCACAGGTACACTCATCGCCCCGGTATGGGCGACATGACCCTCAGCCCCATGCGCCGCATGATCCTCGGGCGCTGCGGCAGCATGGGCCGCATGCGCCGCGGGGTCTGCAGCCGCATGCGCCTCATGGCTTGCCGTGGCCTGCGCGTCATAGGCGGTCGGCCCCGGCCCCGGCGGGGTGGTGCGCTTGTTGTCCACCGGCACCTGCAAGGTCACCTCACCCGCCCGTTCGAACTGCAACACCAGCGTCACGGTGTCACCCGGGGCAAACTTGCGCGTCACGCCCATCAGCATCACATGATCGCCGCCACCCGCCAGCGTGCGTGACCCTTCGGCCTCGATCGCAAAGCCGTCCACCATATCCATCTGCATCACACCAGCGGCGTCAGCGCTGCTGTTCATAAGATGCACCATCTGGGCGTCCGGACTGCTGGCCGACAGCAGAACGTCATCCGCATCGGCATGGTTGTTCAGCATGAAATAAACCGACCCATTGCCCACCATCACGCGGGCATAAGGATCAGTGATCTGCACACCATCATGGGCAGCAGCAGGCAGGGTCATGGCCAGCACAAGGGCGGCCTGTCTCAGCAGGGAATACATCGGGAACCTCTTGGATTTGAACGGGAATGGATGGGTTCAAACCCAGTCAGGCGGCCCTCGTGCAACGTGGGTCAGCCGGTTTGATTGCCGAACCGGACCCTCAGCGCGCAGGTGAAACGCCACCCTGCCGATCCGCGCCAGCGCCAGCGCCGCGGGCGGTGCGTCCAGGGCGACCATCGCCGCTGCGGCCACACACTCCGGGCAGGCATGCCCCACCTCGACCGGGTTGCCCTGAGCGTCGATCTGTATCGCCGCCCCGTCCGCACCACACAGGGTAACCGTCGTCAGCCCGGCCTGTTCATTGCGCGCCACAGCCCCCATGACCGACCCAAACAACAGGATCAGGCCCAGCAGGCAACCAAGAAGAGTGCGCACACGAATCATACCGCACTTTTATCGACCCCAACCGGGTTTTGCCATGAGACATTGCGCCATAGCAAAAGGCCCCATCCGCACAGCGGTGGGGCCCCAAAACCGACAGTCCCGGCCAATCAGGCGGTGACTTGTGCCTTGGCAATATCTTTCTTGATGCGCGAAGCAGCCACCGAAAGCTCGTCATCCTTGGCTTTGGCCAGGAAGGCGTCAAGGCCGCCACGGTGGTCAACCGACCGCAGCGCCGCAGCCGAGATGCGCAGCTTGAAGGTCTGGCCCAGCACGTCCGAAATCAGGCTGACTTCGTTCAGGTTCGGCAAAAAGCGCCGACGGGTCTTGTTGTTGGCGTGGCTGACTTTGTTGCCAGACATCGGGCCTTTGCCCGTAAGTTCGCAGACGCGCGACATCGTGGTATTCCTTCGTAGTTGCAGCCGTGACTTCAGCCAAGTAACGCCCCCAGACGGCGGCGTCAGAATTCGATTTGGGGCTGATAAGGGCA
>CAMDHB010000147.1 GCA_945897655.1 Pseudorhodobacter antarcticus | reverse complement strand
TGTTCCGGTCTTCTGACAAGATCAGCGAAGGTCTGGATGCGCTGGTGACGGAGGCGGCACCCGAGGCTGCCAAGCCGTCGCTGCTGGGTCGCCTGATCGGGCGGGATGAAAACCGGCGGGTGGTGGATGATGCGATGCTGGAAAGCCTGGAGGACGTGCTGATCCAGGCCGATCTGGGGGTCGATACGGCGCTGCGGGTGACGGCGAATATTGCGGCGGTGTGGCGGGGCAAGCGGGTCTCGACCGGGGAGTTGCAGGGCGCGCTGGCGGATGAGGTGGCGCGGATCATGGCAGCCGTGGCGCGGCCTTTGCCGCTGTACCCGCAGAAACCTCAGGTCGTGTTGGTGGTGGGGGTCAACGGGTCGGGCAAGACGACCACGATTGGCAAGCTGGCCAGCCAGTTCAAGGCGGCGGGCAAGACGGTGGTGATTGCGGCGGGCGACACGTTCCGGGCGGCGGCGGTGGAGCAGTTGCAGATCTGGGGGCAGCGGGCGGGGGTGCCAGTGATGACGGCGCCGGAGGGGTCCGATCCCGCTTCGCTGGCGTTTGATGCGCTGACGCGGGCGCGGGCGGAGGGGGCGGATCTGCTGATGATCGACACGGCGGGGCGGTTGCAGAACCGGGCGGATCTGATGGAGGAGTTGGCCAAGATTGTCCGGGTGCTGAGTAAGGTTGATCCGACGGCGCCGCATAATACCCTGTTGGTTCTGGATGCGACGACGGGGCAGAATGCGCTGACGCAGGTCGAGATTTTCCGCAAGATTGCCGATGTGTCGGGGTTGGTCATGACCAAGCTGGACGGGACGGCGCGGGGTGGGGTGCTGGTGGCGCTGGCGGACAAGTTTGGTCTGCCAATTCATGCGATCGGGGTGGGTGAGCAGATTGATGATTTGGCGCCGTTTGATCCGCAGGAATTTGCCCGGGCTTTGGTGGGTTTGGACGGCTAGGCTGAAGTGTCCACATGTGGACACTTTGGAATATTGATTTATATCAATAGTTTACGTTTTTCTGTTAACCAGGTGGAAACCTTTTGGTCGAGTCAGACGGGCAGGACTGTGTCGGGGTCAAGGCCGGGTGCGACGCGGGACAAGAGGGCGCGGAAGCGGGTGGCGTTGTCGGCGGTAAAGCCGGAGGGTGCGGCGCTGCGGGCAAGAACGGTGCCCTCTTGGCTGTCATGGGACAGAACCTGGGCCAGGCGGTCGGGGTTGAGGGGGGGCAGGCCGCAATGGGACAGAAGGGCAGTCAGCGATCCCGCAGGATCGGCGTTCAGAGCGTCATAGCGCAGGGGGAAGATCGGCATGTCCAAACTGCGAAGGCGTTGGTATTCCTGCATGTGCTGCGCCCAGGTGGGGGCGAGCAGGTCTTCGTGATGCAGGGTCTGGTTGGTGTCATGCAGGGCCTGCAATTCGCTGAAGGGGGCGGCGGCGGCCATCATCATCCAGCTGAAGGTCGTGGCGTCGCCTTGCAGCAGGAGGGGGACGTTCATCATCTGCATGAAACGGCTGAAGGATTTGGCCCAAGACACGCCGTCGCGGTATTGAAAGACAAAGCTTGCGTCGGGGAAGGCGGCCCAGATCAGATCGGCCTGAAACAGGACCTGGCTGTGGAATTTGAGCGCCAGAACGCGGTCTAGGGGCGAGCGGGGGCGAAAGAGGAGCCGGGTCAGGGACGTGAGCAGGGTTTGCTGTTCTTGGCGGGGCAGAGTGTGGCGGGCGAGGGCGAGGGCGAGATACGGGCCGGGTTCGGAGAGGCTGTAGACGCCGGGGACCTGTGCGAGCATCTTGCTGGCGAGGGTCGAGCCGCAGCGGCCCATCGAGAACAGGAAGATACGCTGGTCAGGTTCGGGCATCAGGGCGGCCACGGCAGGCAGGTCGGGCGGGGCGACTGTTATCACGCGCAAGGCGTGTTTGAACTGGTCCAGCTGCACGAAGGCGGCGGTGGACAAGTCAAGTTCGGGTGGGGTTTCGACAAAGACTGCGACGCCTGCCGCAAGGTCCAAGCCATAGAGCGACCAAAGCGGGCCCAAGAGCGTTTGCGTGGGCACGGGTTGGGCGGGGTCCAGCGTGAAATCTGACAGAAGCGTTGGGCCGAAATGGTCAGGGCGGCTGCGGGAGAGGATGCTGTGACAAAGGGCTTGGGCGGGTTGGGGCATGGGGCAACCTCGTTTCAATCAAAGGATGATTCTGACACGAGAATTCGCGCGCGTCGACTGGCTTGGACCCTTTACAGTGGCGGTGCTTGACATTCTAAGGGGGCAAATCCTGAAAGATATGCCCGATGAGCGATGCCCTGTTGGCCCTGGTTGGAACGCCTGAGGGCAACCGGGTGGCGATTGCGCTGGCCCTGATGGCGGCGTTCCTGCATGCGGTTTTTGGTGCGTTGCAAAAGGGGCGGCATGACCCCTGGCTGACGCGGGCGGCGATTGATGCGAGTTACGGGATCATCGCGGCGCCGTTTGCGCTGTTCGTGGTGCCCTGGCCCGAGCCGCATATGTGGGCGGTGTTTGCGGGGGCGATTGTCCTGCATTCGGCCTACAAGATCGTGCAAGCGATGACCTATGACCGGGCGCCATTCACGGTGGTCTATCCGGTGGTGCGCGGCACGGGGCCGTTTTTCACGGTGATTGGTGCGGGGATTGTGTTTGGCGAGCAGTTTGCGCCGCTGCAATGGGTGGGGTTGATGATGCTGGTGGGCGGCATATTCGGTTTTTCGGCCTATAATCTGGCGCGGGTGCCGGTGGGGCAGACCTTGTGGCCCGCGATGGGGTTGGCGCTGATCACGGGGTGTTTCGTGGCGGCCTATACCACCTATGACGCTTGGGGCATTCGGGCGACGGCGGACCCGTTCACGTTCCTTGCGTGGTTTTTCATGCTGGATGGCATCTTTATCCCGCTGGTGACGCAGCGCCATTGGCGATCAATGGCGCGTGATCGCGTGTTGCCATTGCTGGGGCGGGGTGTCATCGGGGCGTTTGTTGCCTATTTCGGTTTTGGTGGGGTCATGCTGGCCACGCGGATTGACCGGGTGGGTGAGGCGGCGGCGCTGCGCGAAACCTCGACCGTGTTTGCGGCCTTGATTGGCTGGTGGCTTTTGGGCGAGAAGGTGGGGCCGGTGCAGGTGGCCCTGATGGCAATGATTGCTGCGGGTGCAGTGGTGATGGAGATGGCGGGATGAGTGAGAAGACCTATGACCCCAAGTTGAAAGCGGTGCTGGAATACGGGCCGCTGCTGGCGTTTCTGGTGGGATACTGGCTGGTCAAGGACCGCGTCTTTACCTTTGGGGGTGTCGAGTATTCGGGGTTCATCGCGATCACGGCGGTGTTCGTGCTGATCTTTGCGGGATCAATCCTGGCGCTGTGGAAGCTGACGGGCAAGCTGTCGGCGATGCAGGTGTTTTCGTTGGTGGTCATCCTGTTCATGGGGGGGCTGACCGTCTGGTTCAACGATGCACATTTCATCAAGATGAAGCCGACGATCATTTATGTGGCCTTTGCCTTGGGGTTGGGCGTGGGGCTGTTGCAGGGCAAGTCGTATCTGCGGTTGCTGATGGGCGAGGTGTTGCCGATGCAGGCCGAGGGTTGGATGATCCTGACCCGGCGGATGGCGGGGTTTTTCGTGGTGCTGGCCGTGGCCAATGAGGTGGTCTGGCGGAATTTCAGCGATGGAACCTGGGTTACGTTCAAGGTGGTCGGGTTGACGGTGGCGATGTTTGCGTTTCTGTTCACCCAAGGCCGGCTGTTCGAACGCTATGGCATCGAGCCTGAAAACAAGGGCTGAGACGCCATAAACCTGCCAGAATGATGCGTCAGGATGCGCCTTGGGGTAACCGGGGTTTGAGACATGCTTGACGACATCACCTTGACGCTGCAGCGGTTTGTCGGGCTGTTCCGCCAGGGATCAACCCTGCCGTGGAGCATTTTGCTGCCTTTGGTCGTTGTGGCGCTGGGCTGGCCCCTGTTGCAGATGGGGCTGGGGGATGAGCGGACGGCGTTCATGGCGGCCTTTGTGCTGGCGATGGCGCTGCGGTTGGCGCTGCGGTCGGATGGCACGATCCGCAAGATTCGCAGCCAAATCTCGAACCGGGGCACGGTCATTCTGGCGCTGTTGTTTGGGCCGGGGGTGATGGCGGTGTTGGTTCTGGTGGGTGAACCGATCTGGTGCCAGCGGTTCTTGAGCCTGTATTTTCTGATCATGGCGGGGCTGTACCTGCTGGACGTGATCGATGGGCGCCATGCGATGGTGCAGTATTTCTTGCCGCCCAACCGCAACCGGGGGGCAGATGCGCTGCTGACGCGGGTGATGGCGGTGTTTCAGATGGCGCTATTGCTGCTGAATGAGACGATGATCGCGCAAGGGTCGCTGGCGGTATGGCTGATCTATTTCGGGCTGTTGCCGATGCTGTCGCAGCGGGTGCTGCTGGCGCTGATCCGGACGGTGGATGACGCTTATGCTGCAGGCTATGGCCGGATGTAGGTCAGGCGCTGGCCGATTGGCCGTTGGCGGCCTGTGACAGGAATGGCAGGCTTTGCGCGGGCCAGAACAGGCGTGACCAGCGGCGGTGCATGCGTTCGGGCAAGGAGGGGCGCAGGGACGCAAGGGCCAAACGGCTGTCGATGAAGGCGCGGCAGAGCGGCAGGACACCGGGGCGCATGTAGGGTGACCAGTGGCAGATGCGGGCAAGCGGGGCGGGCAGGGTGTGGCCGAGGTTGCCCAAGGCATCCAGCGTGCGGGGATGGTCGATCTGCAGGTCCAGCCAGTTGGGCAGGCTGCGGCCAAGGCCCAGGCCTATGGCGGTGTCAAAGCCGAAGGACGACAGGCGTTCGAACAGAAAATCGAAGAGGTCATTCTCGCGGCTGGTGATGTTCAGCACCTCGGCCTGTTGGCCAGCGGGGGTGGCAAGGGCGGCGCGGGCAGGGCGGCGGGTTTCGGCACCGGCGAGCAGGATCAGGCGGCGCAGGATGCCGGGTTTGGCATGGCGCAGGGCGGCGAGGGCCACGCGGGCGCCGAGGGAATGGCCGATGACATCGACTTTGCGGCCGGGGTCGATCTGGGCAATCAACTCGGCCAGTTCGGCCAGGCGGCGGCCCAGAAGGCGGGCCTGAACCACGGCGGAGGGCAGGCTGCCGCGGGCCTGCCAGCCAAAGGCGATGGCAAGGCCGTTCTTGCCATCCAGCCCCAGATGGCGGGGCCAGCTGATCGCCTTGCCGTCATTGCGCGGGGGGTCAAGGGAAAAGATGTGGCGGTGCGGGCAGTTCGGCCCCTCGGCCCCCGGGGCAAAGCGGTAGCCGTGGATCATCACGACGACCGGGGCACCGGCGGGCAGGGCGGCGAGGGCCGTGGCCAAGGCTGCCTTATCGACCGAGATGGTGGCCGGGGTGGCATTGACGCGGATGGGTGGGGCGCTGTGTGGCATGGCATCCCAATGTTGTTTCAAGATGCTTGTGGCAGAAGTTATTCACAGGGCCGCTACAGGGATGTGACGCCTTGATGAAGCTTGGCATGAAGCGTGCCATGAAGCTTGGTTGACGCGGGGCGCAACCCGCGCTATCCCGACAAAGTGGCGCTTTGAAACCAGATTGCGGGCCACGTTAAACATTCCGCTAAAAGGGTCAGGGTCGATGCCCCGGAACCTGTTGGTTGCGGGGCTTTTTGTTGTGGAGCGGGCCATGAGCAAGGACTGGAAGACGCGGACGAAACTGGTGCATGAAGGCAGCCGCCGCAGCCAGTATGGCGAGATGGCCGAGGCGATCTTCCTGACGCAGGGGTTTGTCTATCCCGATGCCGAAAGTGCCGAACAGCGGTTTGTGAAGGCGGGGGATGACGAGTTCATCTATGCCCGTTACGGCAACCCCACGACGCGGATGTTTGAAGAGCGGATTGCGGGCCTTGAGGGGACCGAGGACGCCTTTGCCACGGCATCGGGCATGGCGGCGGTGTCGGGGGCGTTGATGGCGCTGCTGAGGGCAGGGGACCATGTGGTGTCGTCGCGGGCGCTGTTCGGGTCGTGTCTGTATGTGCTGGAAGAGGTGTTGGGCAAGTTCGGGGTCAAGGTGACCTTTGTCGATGGTGCCGACCTTGAGGCATGGCGGGCGGCGGTGGTGCCGGGGACCAAGGCAGTGTTCTTTGAGAGCATGTCCAACCCGACGCTGGAACTGGTCGATATTCGGGCGGTTTCGGAAATTGCCCATGCGGTGGGCGCGCTGGTGATTGCCGATAACGTGTTCGCCACGCCGATCTTTTCGAACGCGGTCGAGCAGGGGGCGGATGTCATCGTCTATTCGACGACCAAGCATATCGACGGGCAGGGCCGGGCTTTGGGCGGGGTGGTCTGCGGAACGCGGGAGTTTGTTCGCAAGGTGCTGGAACCCTTCATGAAGCATACCGGCGGGTCGATGTCGCCGTTTACGGCCTGGATCATGCTGAACGGCATGGCGACGCTGGACCTGCGGTGCCGGGCTATGGCGGCCTCGGCCTTGGAAATCGCGCAGGCGCTGGAGGGCGATGCGCGGTTGTCGCGGGTGGTTTATCCGGGGCTGGCGAGCCACCCTCAGGCGGCGCTGGCGGCTGCACAGATGGGGTCGGGCGGCACTTTGGTCGCCTTTGACATCAAGGGCGGCAAGGAGGCGGCGTTTCGGTTCATGAACGCGCTGGAGATCATCAAAATCTCCAACAATCTGGGGGATGCGAAGACGATTGCGACCCATCCTGCCACCACGACCCATTCCCGCCTGCCACAGGACCAGAAGGACGCTTTGGGCATCACTCCGGGGCTGATCCGGTTGTCGGTGGGGCTGGAGGATGCGGGCGATCTGATTGCCGAGTTGCAGCAGGCGCTGGCGGCGGTCTGAGATGCGGCTTTGGTCGGTTCTGTTGGCGGGGCCGGTGCTGTTTCTGGCGGGGGTCGTCGGGGTTTCGGTGTGGCTGGGGGCCACGGGTGTGCCACCTGAGCGGATTGGTGCCGAGGCTGCGGGCTATGCGCCGCAGCTGTTGGCGGGGGTGCTGCTGGGGTTGGCGGTGATCGCTTGGCGGTTGCCTTTGGCCGCGCTGTGGGCGGTGCCTGCACCGAGGCGGGCGATGGTTGATGCCGGGCTGGGCGCGGTGGTGGGGGCGGTGCTGGCGCTGGCCTATCTGACGGTGCTGGCCCCGCTGTTGACCGAGTTGCAGGCGCTGGGGGATTATGTTCCGCCGGGGGAAGTGCTGGCGACGGTGTCAGCCAGCATCCCGTTGTTTTTCTTGGCGAACGTCCTACTGGCACCGGTGGTCGAGGAGACGATTTACCGGGGCTTGGGCTTGCGCGAACTGACGCAGCGGCATGGGCGGGTGGTGGCGGTGGTGCTGTCCTGTGCGGCCTTTGGGGTGCTGCACTGGACGGGGGGCCTGTGGTACATGGTGCTGACAGGGGTGGTGGCGGGGGGAAGTTTCACCGCGCTGGCGTTGTGGCGGGGCGGCTTGGTGGCGCCGTTCGCAGCACATCTGACGTTGAACATGATCGAGTTTGCTTACGCTGCAAACTGATCTGATGTCGCCTTTCTGACGTAAGACTTCGGTAAGGCTTGGGGCTAAGGGGTAGATACCCTATATTGGTCCCTTGCGACCATGCATGACGTCCATAGGACGGGGAGCGCTGCGATGAATATCTTTACCCACGACATCGACCGCAAGCCCACTTTGGCCGAGGCGGAGGCCGCTTTGGCCATGCTGAAGCTGTGGGCCGACCGGGCGACCGAGGCTGACATCGTCGCACTGGACCCGGCGGTGGGGCTGTTGGTGGGGCAGGGGTATCCGGTGATGAGCCGCGATTACCCTGAGGGCTTTGTCGTGACCGATGCCTATAAGGACAGCCTGCCGGACCTGCAGAACGGCCCCGCAAGTCTGATCGTGGGGGCGCGGCAGACCATTCAGCATGTGGGGATTTCGAACTTCCGCCTGCCGATCCGGTACAAGACCCGCGACAATGGCGATCTGAGCCTGGAAACCAGCGTGACGGGCACG
>CAMDHB010000146.1 GCA_945897655.1 Pseudorhodobacter antarcticus | reverse complement strand
TCGAGGCGGCCATCGAGCCGGTTGTCTGGGGCCCTTCCACCTATACCATCCTGCGCCTGCCGGATGAGGTGGTCGCAGCCCTTGGCCCAACCCGGCGGGTCGAGGGTGAGATGGCCGAACACCCCATAAACCTGGCCCTGACGCGCGCCCCTGTGGTGGAGGGTGCGTTCCTGTGGGCCGGGCAAAGCCTGATGGACCGCATCGGCACCCGCCCCGGCGAACGGCTTGAGGTGCGTTTGCGCTCGGCCCCAGATGATGCTGTAGACCTGCCCGACGACGTGGCCGCTGCCCTGCGGGCACAGGGCGCATGGGACCAGTGGCAAGCGCTCACACCCGGCAAAGAGCGTGGGCTGCTCTATCAGATCGGCACCGCCAAAACCGCCGCCACCCGAGATAAACGCATCGCCAACCTTGTGCGGGAATTGACCACATGACCCCCATCCCACGCGCCGCCCTGCTTCTGGGCTTGGCCGGGCTTTTGCCATTCGGCTGGAACCTTGGCACCCTTCTGTCCCCGGCCTTGGCGCAAACAGCGCTTGATTGGCTCGGCCCGCGCTTCGTTGGGCCCTATGTTGGGCTGGCTTATGGCACCGTCATCTTGTCCTTCATGGCCGGGGTTCTGTGGGGATTTGCAGTGCGAGGGCGATCCTGGGTCTACTACGCCCTGTCCGTGACCCCGGCCCTCTGGGCGTTCTTCTTTGTCGGCGGCGGACCCGAACAGGCAACCCTGTGGCTGATCAGCGGCTTTGCCGGGTTGCTGGCGCTGGACTGGGTATTCTGGCAGGCCGGTCTTGCCCCCGCCTGGTGGATGCGCCTGCGGCTGATTTTGTCAGCAGTCGTACTGGCCTCTTTGGCGCTGGCGCTTTATGCGTGACTGCGACCCTTTGCGAAAGTGGCCTCATGCCTGACCTTTATGCCTACACCGATGGGGCCTGCTCCGGAAATCCCGGCCCGGGTGGCTGGGGCGTCTGGATGCTGGCGCGTGATGGCGCGACCGTCGTCAAGGAACGCAAGCTTTGCGGCGGCGAGGCTCTGACCACCAACAACCGTATGGAACTCATGGCCGCCATCTCAGCGCTCGAGGCTCTGACGCGGGACACCGCGCTGATCGTTGTGACTGACAGCGCCTATGTAAAGAACGGGATCACGGAATGGATGCCCAATTGGAAGCGCAAGAACTGGCGCACGGCGGGTGGTTCACCCGTCAAGAATGTGGACCTGTGGCAGCGTCTGGACGCCGCACAGGCAAGGCACCGCGTCGAATGGCGCTGGATCAAGGGCCACGCAGGCCATGCCGAGAATGAAGAGGCCGACCGTCTGGCGCGTGAGGGTATGGCGCCGTTCAAGGGCACCTGAAACTTTCGGCCTTGCTGGCGCTTGACGGGCTGGCAATTCAACCCTCGGCTGCATCTCAAGAATCCCGCACGAGCCAACTCCTGAGACCGTCAACCACGCAACGGTCGATTTCCTTGCGAATGTCCTCGCGCGCCAGCATCTTGCAAACTTCACCGGCGGCCCGAACCATGGCAGCACAGTCGCCCGGATGCGTGTTGCACCAATCCAGTCTTTCGTCGAGGTCGCTTAAATCGCGTCGAAACGGGACATAATGTTCCCAAGGGCGAAAATGCACCGAGGCAAAACTTTCCCAAGGACAGTCCATCACAAGGCCCAGCGAGCCGCTGTTCATGGTCCAGAAAAACGACGAAGCCAGATCAGCGCCGCGCAAAACCGCAATGTACTTGTTCCGGGATTGTTCAAGTTGTCCCATGGCCGGGCGTTGAAGGGGCTGCATCAACGGATTGGAAAGAGGATGCAGACCGGCCTGATCTACGAAACCAACATCCGTCAAAGGTCGCAAAGCCACGCGGCTGACAAAGTGATACCTAGGAAACTCGTCCAGGCGGTTCGCGGCCCACGCGATATCGTGTTTGCCTTTTTCAACCAGCGCAAAGACCTTCTGAAAACGGTAGGTGTCGTCTTGCGGTCGATCCGTGCCGCCCGCCCTGCCAGTGATGCTGCCACGCCAAACCAGCTTTGGTGCGCGTTGTGAAAATGGCTGGGCGTCGGGGTGGGGAAATGGGCCAAGGAATTGAGGGGAGCCGATCTGATGTAGAGGCCCCGGCATGTGCCACAGAACCCGACCCGGCGCGCCATTGACCCGGTTGAAAGATATCACCGGACAGATGTCCTGTAACGATGCAGCCAAGGCGCGAACCCTAGCGTCTTGCATGTCGATTACCGCGTCAAAATCCAGCCCCGCTTCCAGCATCGACAACAAGGTGGCGCGAAACTTGTAATCTTTGACCCCCGCCTCGTTCGATCGCAGTTTGTGTGGCTCTCCGACCCGACCCGTCCAGCCATTCACAGGATAGGGCAAACCCTCGCTCGCGTTCCAGGCCAGCGTGCCTGATGAGCTTGCTTGCATGCTGTAGGCCCGGGCCGCCTCAGACAGGCTTGGGGAGAACTCTGCGCAGTGTCCAAGCCGGTGCCTTGTCTGAAGATCCACGAAGGCGACCGGATCCATCGGTCTAGTCTTCCAAAGCCTGCGCTGGATCCACGCCGATCTGCGTGCACATCCGCGCAGCATAGGAATTGGCCAAGGGCGGATTCTTGCGCCACCAGGGTTTGGTGCCATTGGTGTACAGATGAACCGACAGGGTGTTGTCGGTGAAATGCCCCTCAACCCGGCCGTAAGGGTCATAGAACACGTCATTCAACTGAAACGGCACCGGGTACAGAAAATCAGGCGTCAGCGCCTTTTCATAATCTCCGGTCTGCTGGGCGAACCAGGTAAAGGCCTGCGGGCCAAAGGCCGTGCGTTCGGCGTTATAAATCCGCACCGCATGCGGCAGGCTCGTCGGTTGCTTGTCCAGCTTTTTGCGGGTGTTCTTGTTGAACCATGGCGGCGCATCGGGCAGATTGTCATAGTAATCCAGCAGTTGCTTGATCAACTCGCCCTTGGGCGGAATATAGACCACCCCACAATTCAACGCCCCACGCATGCCATGCCCGGCAAAGATCGCGTCCATCTCATCCGGGAAAGGCTTGTGGCAGAACGCGTCGCAATCGATCCAGACCGCATCCGTCGCCTCGATCATCTTATAGCGAAACACGTTGGACAGGAAACTTTCCGACGTCTGCGCCACGATATCCATGTCAATCTTCATGATATCGGTCGCCGGCTTCACAATCACCCCGTCCGGCACATTGGTCACCTTGTCGGTGCAATACAGCGTCGTCGGATGCCCCTGCTGAACATGGGACAGCAGGCACAACTGATTCAGATAATGCAACCGGGTGCCGATCCAGAGCGAGGCAACAGGGCGGCGGGTTTGTAAAGACATTGGGGAACCTTCGTTTCGTTTGCTTCAACAATGACGGGGCCGCGCGCGCTTGTCTATCTCAGCACGAAGCCACGCGCGATATTGGGGTCAAAGCCCATGCCGGGGGAATAGCCCAGTTTGATCAACAACTCCTCAACCGGGCCAAGCGCCTGGTGATGCGCTTCCAGCAAGCGACCATAAAGCAGGATTTGTCCCGCTAGCGGTAGGCCCGGCAGCAGGCCCAGCAAGGCATCGGGCGTCAGGCGCGGATCGGCCAACAGCAAGACCTGCGGCACCACCTCGGCCACCAGACCCGCCCAGTCCAAAACCCCATCCCGCACGGCCAGCCTGTCGCCAAACTCCATCCCATTGCGCGCCATGATGCGCTGCATCGTCAAACGCAGGCCCCTGTTATCCTCGGCCATCACAACCCGCAGATCGGGCCGCACCTTCGCCAGATGCAGCCCCAAAAACCCCACGGCCGCGCCTATTTCCAACACCGTGGCCCCCTTGGCCAGAACAGCCGGCAGCCGGCGGGCCAGACCCCGCTCAAACTTACCCGCCTCGATCAGGGTCAGGGCTGCCCGCGGAAAGACGCGGAAATCGGCAGGCAGCAGTAGCCCGTGGTTCTCGACCCAGTTGCCCTCAAAATCGGCGGTGACATCGGGCAAGCCGGGGATGTACGACCCCATCGGCACCGCCTCAACCGGTGCCCTTGGCCCCTCGGCCTTGCGGTCCGCCTTGGCCTTGGCGCTGCGCTGTTGTTCCACCTCAGACATCAGCGCGGCAATCTTCTCCTTGTCGCGGGCTTGGGGCGGTTTGGCCACGATCTGGCTGATCGGCACCGCCGAAGCCACCGCCAGCCCCGCCACCAACTCGCGGTAGTCCTCGGTCTGTTTGATCTCGGCCAGCCGCGCCTCGACCCGGTTCAGTGCCGCGAAATGCAGCCGGTTCAACACCGGGTCCGTCAGCAAGGTTTCGATAATCTCATACCGGCGGGCGCTGTAGCGCAGCATGGTGTCATCGCGCACCTCATTGCGGTCCTGCAATGACCAATAGTCGGAATTATACTTGTCTTTCTTGTTGTTGACGTTGCCGCGCAGCTTGCGGATGGCATAGCTGTCGACCGATTTGACGGCGTAATGGTTCAACTGCACCCAGTCATAACCCACTGTCCGGGTAATCGACCGCCATCCACGGAATTTGAAATAATCCTCCATCACCGCACCCGACCCGTTCAGCCATTTCACCCGGTCGGGGAAATCGGTCTTGATGTGGCGGGTTTTCATCTTGGGCCGGTGGATGCCCAGCTTCCAGTAATCCGCGTCAAAGGTGAACAGGGTCTTCACCCCCCACCCCTTGTTCCAAGTCGTCGGTGCGGCCATCAGATACTGCTCGGTCACCGGCGCCCGGCTCCACTCCACCACGCCGCCCGAGCCAAAGATGCGCCAAGTCACCACGATGCCATTGGCCCCCTCAGCCTTGGCCGCCGTGATCAGCCCGTCCAGCGTCCCGTCGCCATGCCGGATCGACACAAACTCATCCGCGTCAAACACCATCACCCAGTCCGAATTCTGCACCACCGGTTCGTCCTGAGCATAGTTCAGCGCCGATGGCTGCGGCTTCAACCCCTCGGGAATGACATTCCGGCGGTGATGGGCCAAACCCAACTCCTCCAGCCGGATCAGCATGTCATCCGTCCCGTCCGAACAGTCGTTGGTGTAAACCACCAGATCGGTAAACCCTATCGCCAGATGATGGGCCACCCATTCGATGACGTAAGACCCCTCATCCTTCATCATCGACACAGCCGTCACCTGACCGTGAGGCGAGGAATGACGCTTCAGCCCAAATCCGACTGAATTCCACAAAGGGCTCGCCCCCTTGGGCTTTGCCTTTCCCTGCTGTGGTTTGCTTTGCGCCTTCTTGGCCATGGACCGAACTCAATCGTCTTTCTTGCTGAAGGGTACTCTATGACCCACGGCAAAGGCCCAGCAAGCCCTCAACGCTGTCCCACCTTACCAGCGCCCAAGTGTTGCTGTCT
The DNA here is from genome assembly GCA_945897655.1 of Pseudorhodobacter antarcticus. Classification (GTDB taxonomy): domain Bacteria; phylum Pseudomonadota; class Alphaproteobacteria; order Rhodobacterales; family Rhodobacteraceae; genus Stagnihabitans. The sequence continues at coordinate 2,625 of CAMDHB010000146.1, read as the reverse complement.
GGCTGATTGTGTCAAGTTTATCGACAATCCCTTAATCCAAGGGTCCGGCCCCCGGCCAATCTGGATGACAGTTTGGCCCAGACTTGGCATAGTCCCTCCAAAAATTTGCCCCGAGGGTCCCATGCCGCCACGCCTGACCGTCTTTTTCATCGTTGAACCGCCCGATTATCAGGTGATGGCCTGCTACCTGGCCGCGTCGTTGCGCGAACAGTTCGGCGACAGTGTGGCACTGGTCGGCTACTGCCCGGCCCCCAAACTGGACCTAGTGCAGGAAGTGGTGAAAAGCACCCTGGCAGCCCTGAACTGCGAGGTACGGCCATTTCAGGTCGAAGGGCGGTTTGACCCGGCCTATCCCCATGGCAACAAGATCCTTGCCACGATGGAACCGCGCTATACCGCATTCTCCTGTTTCATGGACAGCGATATCCTGTGCCTGCGCCCCAACAGCGTGGACAACATCACCGCCCCCGGAAAAGTGTCCCTTACCCCCGCCGCCTGGATGGGCTGGGGCGATCAGGACAGCTGGCAATTGATCTATGACATCGTCGGACTGCCCCTGCCCACCGACCGCATCCAGTTGATGAAACAGAAAAAGGGCAAGGGCAAAGTGCCCTACTTCTCCTCTGGCCTGTTTTCCTTCCCCGAACAACACCGCACCCCCGATGGCCGCAGCTTCCCCCAAGTCTGGTATGATGTGGCCCAAGCCGTCGATGCCAACCCCGATATCCCGCACAAACGCCCCTATCTGGACCAGATGACCCTGCCCTTGGCCATCCAGAAGGCCGGGCTTGATTGGAACATCCTGCCGGATGCCCAGCACTTCATTCTGGGCGGGCGCGCACGCGGCGAACCTCTGCCCACTGACCGCGAGATTTTTACGGTACACTACCGCAAATGGCGGGTGCTGAAGGAAACCGGTCTGAGTGGGCTGGCCAAGACGCTTTTGGAAAAGCATGTGGGCATCAAGAAGCTGAACATCAAGAAGCTGAATATGACCACGCCTGAGGAAATAAGCGCCGTGGAAACCGCCCGTGCCCTGCGGCGCGAGAAAAAGGTGGCCAGGGCGGGCAAGTCGAATTCCGCCGATGCGTCAAACGCCACGCAAACCGACGGTTGAAATCACCCCCCGAACCCCCCACGTTGACCTAACAAACCATGGGGTGATGCGGTGGAACCGGTCAGTTTGCTTGAAGAAATCCGCTTTGGCTACGGCCCGCGCCGGGGCAGGCCCTTGGCCAAAGGTAGTGTCGATCCGGACCGCCTGCTGGCTCAACTGACCATTCCTGATCCCGCAGGCGCTGCGTGGGACCAGCCGACCCTTGCTGATCGCCTCGCCCTGAATGCCACCTATGCCAAAGAACGCAAGTCCGACCGTGGTGTCAGCCCCGAGACGTCCAAAGCGATCAAACAGCTTTGGGCCGAGGATGTTCAATCCTTCATCCTGCGCCCTACCTTTGCGGATGCCGGTTTTGTGGAACGGTTGGTCAACCTCTGGGCCAACCGCATCACGGTAGCGAACATCGCGAACAAGGTATCTCGCGTCCTGCAACCCTTTCGGGATGAGGCGATCCGTCCCCATATCGGCGGCACCTATGGTGAGATGCTGAAGGCCACCCTGTGGCACCCTGCCATGCAGATCTATCTGTCTCAGACCAGATCCATCGGCCCCGATTCGCAGGCAGGCAAGCGCAAGGGCCGGGGCCTGAACGAAAATCTGGCGCGCGAATTTCTGGAACTGCATTCCATGCGGACCGGATATACTCAGCAGGATGTCACGCAACTGGCCCTGCTGCTGGCTGGCATGACCGCGGATGAAGAGCGCAACAGGGCGGTTGACCCCCGCAACGCGCAACCTGGCAAAAAGGTGGTCCTTGGCCAACAGTTCGATGGCTCCGATCCCGAGGCCGAGATCAACCGCCTTGTGGCCTATGTCGCTGCCCGGCCCGAAACGGCACGGAATGTCGCCTTTACCCTCGCCCGCCACTTCATCGCTGATGATCCGCCCGCCGATCTGGTCGACAGCCTTGCCGCCGCTTATCTGGACAATGACGGCCACCTGCCAGCCGTCTACCGCGTCCTTCTGACCCATCCAGCCGCCAACAGCCCCGAACGCCAAAAGCTGCGCAGCCCGCAAGATTATGTCGCGGCTTCTCTGCGCCTTCTCGGCGTGACCCCCGAGGATAAGGACTTCTCCAAGCTTGTCCGCAGGCTTCCCCCTACCCTTGCCGCCATGGGTCAGCCGGTCTATCGCGCCCTGCGTCCCGATGGTTGGCCCGAGGTGGCGCAAGGCTGGATGACGCCGCCCATGATGGCCGCACGCATCGACTGGGCCATTGACTCCGCCCGATTGGCCGAAGACCGTGTCAACCCGGTCGCAATGGTAGAACTGGCTCTGGGCGACTATGCCTCGCCCTTGCTCAAACAATCCGCCAGCCGCGCCGAACAACGTTGGGAGGGTCTTGCCGTCCTGATCGGCTCGCCCGAATTCAGCAGGAGATGACCAATGGCCCATGATCTTTTGCTCTCGCGACGCGCTTTTCTGATCGGCTGTTCGGTTGCCGCCAGCCCCTTGTTAACCCCTGTCACTTTTGCCGCTGCTTCTGGCGAAAACCGCCTTGTGGTGGT
>CAMDHB010000145.1 GCA_945897655.1 Pseudorhodobacter antarcticus | reverse complement strand
TGCGGGTCTTTGGGAATACCGACGGTTTGAGGTCGGGCAGGATGAGGGCGAAGAATGACTGAATTCTTTCAAACCGGGCTTGGGATGGCGGTTCTGATGGCCATACAAAGCCTGTTGATCGTCGGGTTCGTGATGATCAGCCTGCTGTTCCTGGTGTATGGCGACCGCAAGATCTGGGCCGCTGTCCAGATGCGCCGGGGGCCGAACGTTGTGGGGCCCTGGGGCCTGCTGCAATCGGTGGCCGATGCGTTGAAATACGTGGTCAAGGAAATTGTCGTTCCTGCCGGGGCAGACCGGGCGGTATTTTTCCTCGCACCGATGGTGTCTTTCGTGCTGGCGATTCTGGCCTGGGCAGTTATCCCGTTCAACGACGGCTGGGTTCTGGCGAATATCAACGTGGCCATCCTCTTCGTCTTCGCCATGTCCTCGCTGGAGGTGTATGGCGTGATCATGGGCGGTTGGGCGTCGAACTCCAAATACCCGTTCTTGGGGTCGCTGCGCTCGGCGGCACAGATGATTTCGTATGAGGTGTCGTTGGGCCTGATCATCATCGGGATCATCCTATCGACCGGATCGATGAGCTTCAGCGCCATTGTGAATGCGCAGGACACGGGTTACGGCCTGCTGGGCTGGTACTGGCTGCCGCATCTGCCGATGGTGGTGCTGTTCTTCGTCTCGGCCCTTGCCGAAACCAACCGCCCGCCCTTTGACTTGCCTGAGGCGGAATCCGAACTGGTCGCGGGGTTCATGGTGGAATATTCCTCGACCCCCTACCTTTTGTTCATGGCGGGCGAATATATCGCCGTCTTCCTGATGTGCGCGCTGATGAGCCTGCTTTTCTTCGGCGGTTGGCTGTCGCCCATTCCCGGCCTGCCCGATGGCGTGCTGTGGATGGTGGGCAAGATGGCGTTCTTCTTCTTCCTGTTCGCCATGGTGAAGGCGATCGTGCCGCGCTACCGCTATGACCAGTTGATGCGGATTGGCTGGAAGGTGTTCCTGCCCATGTCGCTGGGTTGGGTCGTTCTGGTTGCGTTTCTGGCCAAGTTTGAAGTTTTGGGCATGTTCTGGGCCCGCTGGACGATGGGGGGCTGAGGATGGGACCGGTACAGACCACAGATTATGGGCGGGCGGTCAAATACTTCCTGCTGTTCGACTTCATCAAGGGGTTCGGGCTTGGGATGAAGTACTTCTTTGCCCCTAAGGCCACGCTGAACTACCCTCATGAAAAGGGTCCCTTGAGCCCGCGCTTCCGGGGCGAACACGCGCTGCGTCGTTACGCCAATGGCGAGGAGCGCTGCATTGCCTGCAAACTATGCGAGGCGGTGTGCCCGGCGCAGGCTATCACGATCGACGCGGAACCGCGTGACGATGGCTCACGTCGCACGACGCGCTATGACATCGACATGACGAAGTGCATCTACTGCGGCTTCTGCCAAGAGGCTTGCCCCGTGGATGCCATCGTAGAGGGGCCGAATTTCGAATTCGCAACCGAGACGCGGGAAGAGTTGTTCTACGACAAGGACAAGCTTTTGGACAATGGCGCCCGTTGGGAAGCCGAGATTGCCCGCAACTTGGAAATGGATGCGCCCTACAGATGACCGATGATTTCGCCAGCATGATGAAAAAGATGATGGAGCAGGGCCAGGATATGGCCCGCGCCTTCACGCCATCGTTCGGCGGCATCGACCCCAAGGCGTTTGAAAAGCTGTTCCCGGCCATGCCCAAGGACATGCTCGAGATGTTCTTTGGCAAGACCTTCAACCCCGAGGGCCTGGACGCCCGGACCCGGTTTTTGGTCACCATCGCCGCCCTGACAGTACTGGGCCCGGTGGGCGAGCCGCAGATCAGACTAACGGTCCAGAACGCCTTGGCCACAGGGGCGACCAAGCGCGAGATTGCGGAAGTGATCTGGCAGATGTCGATGTTCGGCGGCGTGCCCGCCATGCAAAAGGCGCTTGAGATCGCGCAAGCCGTCTTTGCGGAAACCGAGGAGACGCGGCCATGACCGTTGCTGAACTGGCGTTCTACGCCTTTGCCATCGTCACTGTGGCTGCTGGGTTGATGGTCACACTATCCCGCAACCCGGTGCATTCGGTGCTTTGGTTGATCCTGACATTCCTGTCATCGGCGGGCTTGTTCGTCCTGCTCGGGGCGGAATTCGTTGCGATGCTGCTGATTATCGTCTACGTCGGTGCTGTAGCCGTGCTGTTCTTGTTCGTCGTGATGATGCTGGACATCGACTTTGCCGAACTGAAGGGCGAGATGGCCAAGTACATGCCGCTTGGGTTGCTGGTCGGGGTGGTTATCCTGATGCAATTGGCTCTCGGTATTGGTGCCTGGGTTCAGGCTGAGGGAGCGATGGGCCTGCGTGGAGCCGTGGCACCTGATCCGCTGCAGGTTGAAAATACCCGAGCGCTGGGTCTGCTGATCTATGACAAGTATCTGATGTTGTTCCAGTTGTCGGGCTTGATCCTGCTGGTGGCGATGATTGGCGCCATTGTCCTGACGCTTCGGCATCGTCGTGACATCAAGCGTCAGAATGTGTTGCACCAGATGTGGCGCGACCCGGCCAAGGCGATGGAACTGGTCGATGTGAAGCCCGGGCAGGGTCTGTAAGTTTAGGTTGGTGACCAGAGTGCGCCAAAGCACACTCTACGGAAGATAACGGGCATAGACCCGGAGGGACGAAAATGGTGGGACTGGAACATTATCTGATCGTGGCGGCGGCTTTGTTCGTCATCGGGATCTTTGGCATCTTCCTGAACCGGAAGAATGTTATCGTGATCCTGATGTCGATCGAGTTGATGCTGCTGGCGGTCAACATCAACTTCGTCGCCTTTTCGTCGATGTCGGGCGATCTGGTGGGGCAGGTGTTCACCATGTTCGTACTGACAGTCGCGGCGGCTGAGGCTGCGATTGGCCTTGCGATCCTGGTGGTGTTCTTCCGCACGCGCGGCACCATTGAAGTTGAAGACGCGAATGTGATGAAGGGCTGAAACCATGACGACGATCATTCTGCTTGCGCCGCTGGTCGGTGCGCTGATCTGCGGTTTCTTCTGGACCCTTCTGGGTGAGAGATTGGCGCAGATCATCTCGACCGGGTTGTTGTTCCTGGCGGCCATCCTGTCCTGGTACGTGTTCCTGACCTTTGACGGTGTAACCCAGCATATCACCCTGCTGCGCTGGATCGAAAGCGGGTCATTGTCCACCGATTGGGGTATCCGGCTTGACCGCTTGACGGCGATCATGCTGGTAGTGGTGACCTCGGTCTCGGCGTTGGTCCACCTGTATTCGTTTGGCTACATGGCGCATGACGAAAACTGGGGGCATGACGAGCCTTATCGAGCGCGCTTCTTTGCTTACCTGTCGTTCTTCACCTTTGCCATGCTGACGCTCGTCACCGCTGACAATCTGGTTCAGATGTTTTTCGGTTGGGAAGGCGTTGGCGTCGCGTCCTATCTGCTGATCGGTTTCTACTACCGCAAGCCCACTGCCAATGCGGCGGCGATCAAGGCGTTTGTGGTCAACCGGGTCGGTGACTTTGGCTTTGCCTTGGGAATTTTCGCACTGTTCTATCTGACCGACAGCATCCGGTTTGACGACATCTTTGCCAATGTCGAAGCGCTGTCGACTACCAGCATCCATTTCTTGTGGACCGAATGGAACGCGGCCAACCTGATTGGTGTTCTACTGTTTATTGGGGCCATGGGGAAATCTGCGCAACTGTTCCTGCACACCTGGCTGCCCGACGCGATGGAGGGGCCGACACCAGTTTCGGCGCTGATCCATGCGGCCACTATGGTCACCGCTGGGGTGTTTCTGGTGTGCCGCATGTCGCCGGTTTATGAATACGCACCTGATGCCAAGCAGATGATCATTGTAATCGGTGCGACCACGGCCTTTTTTGCAGCCACCGTGGGTCTGGTGCAGAATGATATCAAGCGCGTGATCGCCTATTCGACCTGTTCGCAGCTTGGCTACATGTTCGTGGCGGCGGGAACCGGCGTTTACTCGGTTGCCATGTTCCATCTGTTCACCCATGCATTCTTCAAGGCCATGCTGTTCCTCGGCGCGGGATCGGTCATCACCGCGATGCATCATGAGCAGGACATGCGCAACTATGGTGGCCTGCGCAAGAAAGTGCCGTTTACCTTCTGGATGATGATGATCGGCACACTTGCGATCACCGGGGTTGGCATTCCCCTTACGCACATTGGTTTTGCTGGCTTCCTGTCCAAGGATGCTGTGATCGAAAGCGCTTGGGTTGGTTCAAACTATGCTTTCGTGATGCTCGTGATCGCCGCATTCATGACCAGTTTCTATTCTTGGCGGCTCATGTTCATGACTTTCTATGGCAAACCACGTGGTGACCATCATACCCACGACCATGCGCATGAATCGGGTCTGACCATGCTGGTGCCCCTCGGTGTCCTGTCCTTGGGTGCGGTTTTTGCCGGGATGATCTGGTACGGCAACTTCTTTGGCGACGAGGCCAAGATGCGCGACTGGTTCGGGATGGCCCCCGCGGCGCATCACGAAGCGGCCGTGCCCGGTGAGGGCGAGGCATCCGCCACTGAGGCGACCACGACCGAACATGCCACAGAGGCGGCTGCTGAGGCCGGCCATGCTTCGCCGGTGCAGGGTGCCATCCATATCGGCGACAACAACACCGTCATTCATCAGGCGCATGAGGCGCCGGCATGGGTCAAGGTATCGCCCTTTGTTGCGATGGTGCTTGGGTTGGGGTTGGCGTGGTTGTTCTATATCCGCAGCCCGCATCTGCCGGGCCAGTTGGCGCGGCAGCAGGCGCCGCTCTATCGGTTCTTGTTGAACAAATGGTACTTCGACGAGGTCTATGACGTGCTGTTCGTGCGCAGCGCAAATTGGCTGGGAAAGTTCCTGTGGAAGCGCGGCGATGGTGATGTGATTGATGGCACGCTGAACGGTATTGCCATGGGCATCATTCCGTTCTTCACCCGTCTCGCTGGGCGGATGCAGTCCGGCTATATCTTTACCTATGCTTTCGCGATGGTGATCGGCATCGGAATTCTGATCACCTGGATGACGCTCTCGGGAGGAGCACACTGATGGACAATCTCCTCTCGATCATCACCTTCATTCCGGCGGTTGCAGCGGCCATTCTGGCGCTGTTCCTGCGTGGCAATGACGAGGCGACAGCGCGCAATGCCAAATGGGTGGCCCTGGCGGCGACGGTGCTGAGCCTGCTTTTGTCTTTGGTCCTGCTGAAGCGGTTCGACCCAACTAATACCGGGTTCCAGTTTGTCGAGGATCATCTTTGGGTTCTGGGATTGCATTACAAGATGGGTGTAGATGGGATTTCGATCCTGTTCGTCATGCTGACGACCTTCCTGATGCCAATCACTATTGCGGCCTGTTGGAATGTGGAAACGAGGGTCAAGGATTACATGATCGCGTTCCTGCTCTTGGAAACGCTGATGCTTGGCGTGTTCTGCGCGCTGGATCTGGTGCTGTTCTATGTGTTCTTTGAGGCCGGTCTGATCCCGATGTTCCTGATCATCGGGATTTGGGGCGGCAAGGATCGCATCTATGCGGCATTCAAGTTCTTCTTGTACACCTTCTTCGGCTCGGTCCTGATGCTGGTTGCCATGGTGGCGATGTATTGGGCGGCCAAGACAACCGATATCCCGGCGCTGATGGCCTTTGATTTTGACCACCAGCCGATCTGGGTGCTGGGATTGCATGTAACGGGTGGCTTGCAGACATTGCTGTTTCTGGCCTTCTTTGCCAGCTTTGCGGTCAAGATGCCGATGTGGCCGGTGCACACCTGGTTGCCCGATGCCCATGTTCAGGCGCCAACGGCTGGGTCTGTTGTACTTGCGGCCATCCTCCTTAAGATGGGGGGCTATGGTTTCCTGAGGTTCAGCCTACCGATGTTCCCGGTGGCCTCGGACCTCTGGGCGCCAATGGTGTTCTGGCTGTCGGCAATCGCAATCGTCTACACTTCGTTGGTGGCTCTGGTGCAGACCGACATGAAGAAACTCGTCGCCTATTCCTCGGTCGCTCATATGGGCTATGTGACGATGGGGATTTTCACGGTCAACCAGCAGGGCGTGGACGGTGCGATTTTCCAGATGCTAAGCCACGGCTTCATCTCTGCCGCAATGTTTCTGTCGGTTGGTGTTATCTATGACAGGATGCACACGCGCGAGATTTCGGCCTACGGCGGTCTTGTGAACCGGATGCCCGCCTACGCACTTGTCTTCATGTTTTTCACCATGGCCAATGTCGGTTTGCCAGGAACCTCGGGGTTCGTCGGTGAGTTTCTGGTTCTGATGGGGATATTCCAGGTCGATACTTTGGTTGCGGCTGTAGCGACTTCGGGTGTGATCCTGTCAGCGGCCTATGGCCTGTGGCTGTATCGCCGGGTCGCATTCGGCGCGCTCGTCAAGGAAGGCCTGAATACCATCGGTGATATGTCGCGCCGAGAGCGCATGATAATGGCGCCGCTGGTTGTGATGACACTGCTGTTGGGCGTTTACCCGGCAGTAGTGACCGATATCACGGGTGCGTCGGTTGGCGCGCTGATTACCGAATTCCGTGCTTCTGTCCCAACGGTCGAAACCGTTGCGGCGGTCGAGTGAAGGACCATGATGATGTCTGACTTCGCAATTGCTCTGCCAGAGCTGATCCTGTCGCTTTTTGCAATGGCTTCGCTTTTGGTCGCTGTCTACACCGGCAAGGACAACCTGACCGATGCACTGACTTGGGCCACGGCGGGTCTGATGGTTGCCTTGGCACTGTGGATCGGTGTGGGGCAAAGCGGCACAAGAGTGGCTTTTGGTGGCATGTTCGTCGATGACGCCTTTGCCCGGTTTGTCCAAGTCATGATATTGGTGTCAGCGGCCGCGGTCCTGGTTGTGTCACGCGATTTCATGGCGCGGCGTGGCCTTGGGCGGTTCGAGTATCCGATCCTGATTACCCTGTCGGTTGTTGGTATGATGGTGATGGTATCGGCGGGCGACCTGATGGCCCTTTACATGGGCTTGGAGCTTCAGTCGCTTGCCCTGTACGTAGTTGCGACGTTGCAGCGTGACAGCGCCAAGTCGACCGAGGCTGGACTGAAATACTTTGTACTTGGGGCCCTTTCATCCGGTCTGCTCCTTTATGGTGCGTCACTGGTTTACGGGTATGCAGGGACAACGCTCTTCTCGGGTATTCTGACCACGGTTGCGCACGATGTGCCGATCGGCCTTTTGCTGGGCTTGGTGTTCATGCTGTCGGGCCTGGCGTTCAAGGTATCGGCGGCTCCTTTCCACATGTGGACGCCAGACGTCTATGAAGGCGCACCGACGCCAGTTACCGCGTTCTTTGCTACCGCACCCAAAGTGGCCGCGATGGCGTTGATTGCACGTTTGGTTCAGGACGCCTTTGGTGGTATCGGGGCACAATGGGGGCAGGTACTGGCTGCCTTGTCTGTTGCGTCGATGTTCCTTGGGGCCATTGCAGCGATCGGGCAGACCGACATCAAGCGTCTGATGGCCTATTCCTCGATTGCCCACATGGGTTTCGCGCTGATGGGTCTAGCGGCCGGAACAGAAACTGGCGTGCAGGCCATGCTCATTTACATGGCAATCTATGTCACGATGAACGTCGGCACCTTTGCCTTCATCCTGTCGATGGAGAAGGATGGGCGCCCGGTCACCGACATAGGCAGCCTGAACCAGTTTTCCAAGCGTGAGCCGCTGAAGGCCCTGGCAATGCTGGTCTTGTTGTTCAGCCTCGCCGGCGTTCCGCCGATGCTGGGCTTTTTCGGCAAATTCTATGTGCTGAAGGCCGCGGTGGATGCTGATATGGCTTGGCTGGCAGTGTCTGGCGCCGTCGCTTCTGTCATCGGGGCGTTCTATTACCTACGCATCGTATTCTTCATGTACTTTGGCGCCGAGGTTGAGGGCGCCCAAAGCCGCATGGTTCCGGTGCAATGGTTTGCCTTAGTGGCGGTGTCGGCGATGATGCTTTTGGGCATAATCAACTTCTTTGGGATCGAACCTGCGGCGATTGCCGCCGCCAAGTCGCTTGTTGGTTGACCCGGTCTGGCCGAA
>CAMDHB010000144.1 GCA_945897655.1 Pseudorhodobacter antarcticus | reverse complement strand
AGTTGAACCGCACCGGCAAGCGTTTCAGGATGGATGCAGGAAGGGCTGAAGGATGACAGCCCCATTGCTTTTGGGTGTAACCTTTGAAAAACGCCTCATAAAGACCCTTTCCCACAAAGCGCAGGGCCTGTTCCTCAAAGGTTTGCGGGTCTGTGATGGTGCTATCGCCTTGTTCGGTCAAGAATGCCTTGGCTTCGTCCGGGCCCATCGTCGCATTGAAAAACTGGTTGATCGTGTGCAAGTTGATCGGCAACGAGAACACCTGACCGCCCGAGATGGTCTTGACCCGGTTCTTGTAGGGCATGAACGTCTCGAACGCGTTAACGTAATCCCAAACGTCGGCGTCATCGGTGTGAAAGATGTGTGGCCCATAGATATGGACCATAACGCCAGTTTCGGGGTCTCGTTCCGTGTGGCAGTTACCTGCCACGTGTGACCGCGCATCCACGATCGTAACCTCATGCCCGGCCTCGGCCAAATGCCGCCCGATGACCGCACCCGACAATCCTGCGCCCACCATCAAGAACTTGCCGCCCATAAACATTCCTCCGAAATCTGCCCGTTTCGACCCACGTTGTAATGGGTCTATCAGAACGCCAAAGGCAGGAAAACCATCCTGTATCCTGAACTGGTCGGGAAAGCTTCAATTTGCCCTTACACCGCTTCGGACACTCGCAGTGGTCGCGCACCCCTCTGTCAATCTGTCCACCGGATTGTCGTTGGAAAACTCGGTTCCCGGTCCTGGAACAATCATTGATAACTTGCCTGGACAAAGCCACTCAAGTCGTCCCAATCCCCAAGGGGACGAAGGCGGTCTTTATGGCATATCCTTCTGATAACTTTGGTTACAATAGGCAATTTGCGTGAGCAGGCAGCGTCCCCTTCTCATTGCAACGACAAGCGACCAGTCTGCAACTCTGCAACGATATCCGAGCCAAAACCGCTGCCGAGCGAGACGAAGACAACATGGTCGAATCACGAATGCTTCGCTTTGTTGCGCCCCTAGTGAAAATGCCCCTTGGCTGATCCACTCAAGATGTCGCGCACCATTGGCATCACCTTCTGTCCATAAAGCTCAATGGCCGACAGCAGCGCGCCATGCGGCAGTGGACCGGTCGAATACTTCATGTCGAACCGCTGCAACCCCAAGCCCTGCACCGTCGCAGCGATCTTCCGCGCGACCGTTTCAACCGAGCCTACATACATTGAGCCATGCTCGACCTCGGCCAGATACCGGTCCTTGGTCGTGGGTGGCCAGCCACGTTCGCGGCCAATTCTTCCGAACATGTCCTGATAATGTGGCCAGACAGCCTCGCGGGCCTCTTGGTCTGTGGCTGCGACAAAGCCGGGGGAATGGACGCCCACTGGACGGACCGGTCGGTCGAGTTGGGCGCAGGCCCTTTGGTACAGGTCAATGTAGGGTAAAAAACGTTTGGGATCGCCACCGATGATGGCCAGCATCAGTTGCAGATCCTGCCGCACGACACGCACCACCGATTCGGGGCTGCCCCCAACACCAACCCAGACCACCAAGCCGTCCGGGCCCAGTTGGGGGTGCACGGTTTGCTTGTTCAAGCCAGTGCGCGTTTCGCCGGACCAGGTGACAGTCTGTTCGCGCACGAGCTGGGCGAAAAGGTCAAGCCGCTCCTCAAACAACTGGTCATAATTGTTCAGGTCAAAGCCGAACAGCGGATAGCTTTCGGTAAAGCTGCCACGCCCAACAATCGCTTCGGCACGGCCATTGGAAACAGCGTTCAGAGTGGAAAACCGTTGGAAGGTGCGCACTGGGTCATCCGTGGAAAGAACCGTGACAGCGGTGCCAAGGCGGATGCGTTGGGTGCGGCCCGCAATGGCCGCCAGTACAACCTCGGGCGATGAAATCGCAAAATCGGGGCGGTGATGTTCGCCCAGACCGATGAAGTCGACCCCGGCCTGATCAGCCACCACTGCCTCTTCAACAACGTCACGCAGCACTTCATCGGCCCGCTTCAGCGTACCGTCCTGACGTTGGGTGATATCGCCGAAGGTATCCAGACCCAGTTGAACTGTCATGTGCGGTCTCCTTTATCGTCGTCCAGATAAGCAGTTTGATGTTCATGGAAAAGGTGCAACGCGGCAGGGCGAACCTGCGAAAATGCACGCCTCAGGCCGCGACCAACCGCAGGATGGTTTCGATGTTGAAGCGCAGGCGTTCGTCCAACGCCTGTTTCGCCATCATGTCCTTTTCAAACAGGATGGATCCTGTGAAACGGTTGGTCAGGTAGTAGTATCCAATCGCTGCGATTGTGATGTTCAACTGGACCGGGTCCACGCCCGGACGAAACACCCCTGTCTCGACCCCTCTCACCAGGATCTCATTCACCATCGCCACAAATCGGCGGCTGTAGGTTTGCAGGACATCGGATTTTTTCACATGCTTGGCGCGGTGCAAGTTCTCGCTGTTCACCAAAGTGATGAACTCAGGATTCTTCAGGTAGTATTCCCAGGTGAACCGCACCAACCGTTCCAAGGCGGCAGCGGGTTCCAGATGGCCAAGGTTCAGTTTCTGTTCGGCCGTGCGAATGTCGATATAGGCGTTTTCCAGGGTTGTCTGGAACAACACCTCTTTGCTGCCAAAGTAGTGATAGATCATCCGCTTGTTCGCCTTGGCCTTTTCGGCGATCACGTCAACACGGGCACCCGCCAGACCATTCTTGGCAAACTCGCGCTTGGCCGCCTCCAGGATACGCGCCTTGGTTGCGCCGGCGTCGCGGGTCCGGGTCTTGGGTTCAGTCGGGTCAGCGGGGTCGGTCAAGGGCAATCCTTTGGTCGCGGTATGTCCGCAAGTCTTACACAGGTGTTTTGCCCAAGGTCAAAGCAGTTCGGATTTTCACCCGCCAAAACCGCTTGACGAGGTGGGGCGCAGAAAAGTAACCAGATGGTGCAGAAATCGGGTTGGAATTGGATTGCGCTATGGCCAGGGGCTTTGACTATGTGATCGTTGGCGGCGGATCGGCAGGCTGTGTTTTGGCCGCGCGTCTGAGCGAGAATCCCGCCACCAAGGTCTGCCTGATCGAGGCGGGTGGGCGTGACACCAACCCATTGATCCATGTACCGGTGGGATTTGCCAAAATGACCACTGGGCCAATGACCTGGGGGCTGACCACCACACCCCAAAAGCACGCAAACAATCGCGAAATTCCTTATGCGCAGGCCCGCGTTCTTGGCGGTGGCTCCTCAATCAACGCAGAGATTTTCACGCGTGGCGTGCCAGCCGATTATGATCGTTGGGCGGATGAGGGGGCGACGGGATGGGGGTTCAAGGACATTCAGAAGTACTTCCTTCGGTCTGAAGGCAACACGATCCTGTCGGGTGACTGGCATGGCACCGATGGGCCTTTGGGCGTATCCAATGTGCCCGACCCGAACCCAACCTCGCTGGCCTTTGTGCAAAGCTGTCAGGAACTGGGCATCCCCTACAATCCCGATTTCAACGGTGCGGCACAGGCGGGTGCAGGCATCTACCAGACCACCACCCGTAACAACCGCCGCTGTTCGGCAGCGGTTGGCTATCTGCGTCCTGCGCTGCATCGGCCCAACCTGACTGTGATCACAGGCGGACTGGTGCTGCGCATCCGGTTTGAAGGCTCTCGGGCGGTTGGGGTGGACTATGCTAGCGGTGGCACGACCGAGATAATCCGCGCCGAAAGTGAAGTGATCATCACCTCAGGCGCCATCGGGACACCGAAGTTGATGCTGCTGTCCGGGGTTGGCCCTGCTGCGCATCTGCAAAGCCACGGGATTGACGTGGTGCAAGACTTGCCAGGGGTTGGCCAAAACCTTACGGACCATTTCGGGATCGACATCGTGGCTGAGTTGAAAGGTCATGAATCGCTGGACCGTTACAACAAGCTGCACTGGATGCTGTGGGCGGGGATTGAGTACACACTGTTCAAATCGGGCCCCGTCACCTCGAATGTCGTCGAAGGTGGGGCTTTTTGGTATGCCGACAAGAACGCTTCCACGCCAGATTTGCAGTTTCATTTCCTGTGCGGGGCCGGGGCCGAAGCGGGGGTTCCATCTGTGCCAAAGGGGTCCTCTGGGGTCACCCTGAACTCCTATACCCTGCGGCCCAAAAGCAGGGGCTCGATCACCTTGCGCTCGGCCGATCCTCGGGCGATGCCGCTGGTAGACCCGAATTTCCTGGCTGAACCTGATGACCTGCGCATTTCGGTTGAAGGCGTGAAAACCAGCCGCGAGATTTTCAGCCAACCATCGCTGGCGAAATACATCCGCGAAATCCGTTATCCCGACCACACCGTCCGCACGCAGACAGAATTCGAGGCCTTTGCAAGGCAATACGGTCGAACCTCCTACCATCCGGTCAGCAGTTGCCGCATGGGTCAGGACGAGATGGCGGTGGTGGACCCTCAGTTGCGGGTGCGGGGTCTGGACGGTCTGCGGATTTGCGACAGTTCGGTGATGCCCAGCCTGATCGGGTCCAACACCAACGCGCCTACCATCATGATCGGCGAAAAAGCCGCTGACCTGATCCGTGGCAACGCCTGATCAATCCCAGTCAGGCGTCCACGGCACTGCCCCCTTGCGGACCACACGGAACCCGACCTTCCTCATCGCGTCGATACGGGCCATATCGACCGAGGACAGGGTGAAATCCATGATGTCAAAGTTGGCGCGGATGTTGTCGGGGTTGGTTGACATCGTGTTGACGGCAACCCCCTTTTGCAGGATCCAGCGCAGGACAACTTGGGCTGCGGATTTGTCATAATCCTTTCCAATCTCTGCAAAGATTGGATGCTTGAAAACCTCACCCCGCGCGACCGATGAAAAAGACGAAAGCGGAATGCCGGTTTCCGCAGTGGCCTCCAGCAGTTTGTCTTGATCGAGCAGGGGGTGAAACTCCACTTGATTGGTGACCAACGGCGCATCCACCACCGTTTTCGCGTCGCGCATCATCTGCACTGTGAAGTTCGACACGCCGATGTTTCGCGTCAAACCCCGGTCGAGCGCCGTTTGCAGAAGGCGCAGCGGCGGGGCCACATCACCACCGATGGGCGGCCAATGTAGAAGCAGAAGATCAACCTGTGTCAGCCCTAACGCCTTCAGGCTTTCCTCAACCGAAGGCAGGAAGCGAGCTTCGGTATAGTTGTTTGGGTGAACTTTGGTGGTCAGGCACAACTCGGTACGCGGCAGGCCCGTGGCGGCAAGGGCCGCGCCAGTGTCAGCCTCATTCCCGTACATCTGGGCGGTATCAAAGGCGCGGTAGCCCACCTCGGCCGCCGACAGAATGGCAGCAATCAAGGCCTCGCCCTTCAGGGGAAACGTGCCAAAAGCCCGTTGGTGCGTTTTCTGAAAGCAGATATTCATGTCCCCTCCTGTGCCATTGGCCGGCGGCGGGGAGAAACCCCTTGATCGCACCGGCACGTCATGGGTATTATGATAACCGGTTAGTTACTTAGGGCGCAACAGAGAATGGAAGTGAACCCGATGTCCAAGGTCAGAACTGCCGCGCAGGCTGTATCGCTGATTGCCGATGGCGCGATGGTTGCGGTCAATTCGTCCTCCGGTCTGGGCTGCCCAGATGCGGTGCTTCACGCCCTGGGCCAGCGGTTTGAGGCTGAGGGACATCCGCGTAACCTGACCTCGATCCACCCGATCGCAGCAGGGGATATGTTCGGGACACTGGGTGTCGACCACATCGCACGACCCGGCATGCTGCGTCGGATCATCGGCGGGTCTTATCCGTCAGGCCCGACCAATGCAGCGCCGCCGCTGATCTGGCAAATGATCGTCAAGGAAGAGGTTGAGGCCTATAACGTCCCTTCCGGTATCGTTTTCGATATGCTGCGCGAGGGCGCAGCCAAGCGGCCAGGCGTGCTGACCAAGGTGGGCATGCAGACCTTTGTTGACCCCGATCAAGAAGGCTGCGCCATGAACGGCAGCGCTCGCAAGGTGCCGTTGGTCAAGCGTGTGGACTTTGCTGGCGAGGATTGGCTGCACTTCCCGCCGCTGCACCCCGATGTGGCAATCATACGCGCCACCACGGCGGATGAGAATGGCAACCTGACCTATGAACATGAAGGAGCTACTCTGGGCGCGATGGAGATGGCCCTGGCCGCCCGCAATTCCGGCGGCTTGGTCATCGCGCAGGTCAAGCGTATCGCCGAACGTGGCAGTCTGCGACCGCATGACGTGCGAGTGCCCGGCATTTTGGTGGACATCATCGTCGAGGCGCCCGAGCAGTTGCAGACCACCGCCACACCTTATGATCCGGCGATTTCGGGTGAGCTTTTCCGGCCGCTGTCGACCTTTACGACCCCCGATTTCAACGTTTCCAAAGTTATCGCTCGTCGGGTCTCGCAGGAATTGCAGGCGGGCTGGGCGGTCAATATCGGCTTTGGGATCTCGGCCAACGTACCGCGTGTTTTGTTGGAAGAGGGCAGGCACGGCGCAGTGACCTGGGTGATCGAGCAGGGGGCTGTTGGGGGGATACCACTCCTGGATTTCAAGTTCGGCTGCGCATCCAACGCCGAGGCTTTTGTCGCCTCACCCCATCAGTTCTGCTATTTTCAGGCGGGCGGGTTTGACTGTTCGTTGTTGTCCTTCCTTGAAATCGACGCAGATGGATCGGTCAACGTATCACGTCTTTCAGCGACGCCGCATCGGACGGCGGGGGCAGGTGGGTTTGTCGACATCACGGCCCGGGCGCGGAAGATCGTGTTCTCGGGCACTTTCAACGCCGGGGCCAAAATGGCGTTGTCGGACGGTCGGCTGGTAATCGAGAAAGAAGGCAGGATTGCCAAGTTCGTGCCCAAGGTGGATCAAGTCAGCTTTTCCGGGCTTCGGGCGCGGGCGCAGGGCCAGGACATCACCTATGTGACCGAACGTTGTGTGATCCGGCTGGCCGAGGATGGCTTGGTCATCACCGAGGTTGCGGCGGGCTTGGATATCAAGCGGGACATCCTTGATCAGGCGGCCACACCGCTGCGGGTGGCGCCTGAGGTCAAGGTTATGGATGCCGCGCTGTTTCAGCCCGGACTGATGGGGTTGGCACTGTGACGGACCCAAGGTTGGAACTGGTCCTGGATGGGTTTGTCGCGCGGCTGACGATCCGGCGGGCCGAAAAGTTGAATGCGCTGGATGCGGCGATGGTGGATGCTTTGGTTCCGCTGTGTCGGCAGATTGAACGGTCTGAAGCGCGGGTTGTGATCCTGACCGGGGAAGGAAAGGCCTTCTGTGCTGGCGGAGATATCGCAGCCTGGCGGGAGAGCGGGGCCGAGGCGTTTGGCAGGCATTGGGTGCGGGATGGGCATGCGGCGTTTGATGCGCTGGCCCGGTTGAGGCAGCCTCTGATTGCGGTGCTGAACGGGCACGCCCTGGGGGGCGGGTTGGAACTGGCGGCCTGTGCGGACCTTAGGATCGCCGAGGCGCATGTGAAGATCGGTCAGCCGGAGACGGGGCTCGGAATCATCGCCGGTTGGTCTGGCACGCAGCGGGCGGTCAGGCGGTTTGGGGCGCAGGTGGTGCGGCGCATGGCCTTGTTTGGCGAGGTGTTCACGGCCGAGCAGGCGCTGGCTCTGGGTTTGGTTGATCAGGTCGTCGCCAGCGGTGAGGGGATGGCGGCGGCGGAGCAGGTGGCTGAGCGGGTGCTGTCCAAGGGGGCGCGGGCGTCGGAGTTGACGAAGATGCTGATCAACGCCGCTGAGGGAGAGGAACGGGAGAGGGTTCTGGAATCGCTGGCCGGGGCCATTGCTGCGGGGTCGACGGAACTAGCCGAGGGGTTGGCGGCCTTCACTGAGAAACGTAAACCCCGCTTTGGGGGAAAGGACTGAAAGTTGATCCGGCTTATTGTGGCGCTGCGGTTCAAGGCTGGCACTTCGGCGGCGGAGAAGGACGTGCTTTACCGGGCGCTGGAGGATTTGGGGCAGCATATCGACGGGATTTTGGGCTTCAGAAGCTTTCAGAATGTCTCCATTGAGCTGCCGGTGGTGAGGGGGTTTTCGGACCTGTTCTGGTTTGATTTCCGGGATATCGCAGTCAGGGATGCCTATCTGATCCACCCCGCACATCAGGCCGCAGGGGCCCGGTTGGTGGCGGCGATGGAGGGTGGGGCTGAGGGGATTTTTGTCTTTGATGTCGAGGTTTGAGAGGGTGT
>CAMDHB010000143.1 GCA_945897655.1 Pseudorhodobacter antarcticus | reverse complement strand
GCAGTCGCCGGCATGATGGCTGCGACCATGCCTCCAACCCGAAGCAAAAGGCTTGATTTACGGCCAAGTTTGGGCAAACCATCGCATTGTAAATAGTTTGCCTGCCCTTGGCGGGTCATTGAAAGGAGTGATCTTGAAGATCATTGCATCCCTTGCAGCTACTCTCGTTTTGGCAGGCACCATGAGCCATGCGGTTACGGTCAATCCGGTGGCCTATGACACCCAAGGCGTTGGCTTTGGTGCTTACTACCAGGACGACACTTATTCTGGGTCTAGGTCTGGAGTGGGGCAACAAAGCTATGCCAGTGGCCTGGGACAGTTGACGGACGGATTTATCGCTACGGAAAATTACACTGCTTACGAAAACGTGGCGACCCCCGGTGGCCCCTATGTGGCATGGGGTAGTCTGATTGATGTCATCGTCGGCTTTGATTTTGACGGGCTCTTTGACTTCACCTCAGCGACATTCTATTTCGATGACATGGACGGTGCGTTCGGGGTCACTCAGCCCACAGAAGTCATGATCAACGGGATTTCTTCGCTGATCCCCGAGAATTCCGGTACGACACCATTCAGCTTTACCTTGAATCTGCAGGGCCTTGCTGCGACCGATCGGCTGGAGGCCACGATCAAGGCGGGTGGTCAGTGGACGTTCCTGAGCGAGGTGGACTTCAATGGCTCGCTTGCCACGGTGCCATTGCCCGGTGGCATTGGTCTGATGGCCGGTGCACTGGCTTTGTCGCTGGCGATGAAAAGGCGGCGGAGGGTCTGAGCCGTGGCAGGCAGGGGCCAACAGGCCGCAGCCTGCCTGTGACTTTCAAAGGCGCTGTGCGAATACATGCAATCTCTGCCATTTGTGGGGATGATCCGATCCGCATGGCCGCGATTGCGAGGCGCCATCGCCAGGCGGTCCGCGCGAACCTGGTGTGACGGTTCGGCGTGGATCGCGCAGCCATTTGAAGATCAGGTACGCCTTCACCGTCGTGTCCACCATCTATGGTGGACACTATCCGCCCCTCTCAGACCGCAGCAGGATGGAAGTTTGCGGTCACAACAACAACCCCGCTTCTCATCCGCATTTCGAATGACCGCAGGACCCGCATGTCATGCAGCCTTCGACCATGCGCAGATCAAAGCTGCAGCAGTTCGGGCAAGTTGCCCCGCGTGGGGATTGGCCCAATGCCGCAACCTCGGCCTTGGGATCGCTTTTCAAGCCCAACCCCTCGCCCTCGATAAAGCCGATCGACACCAGATGCCGCTCGATCACCCCACCTATTGCGGCCAGGATCGAGGGGACATAGCGCCCTTCCATCCAGGCCCCGCCACGCGGATCGAACACCGCCTTCAACTCCTCGACCACAAACGAAATGTCCCCACCCCGCCGGAACACTGCCGAAATCATGCGCGTCAGCGCAACCGTCCAGGCAAAATGTTCCATGTTTTTCGAGTTGATGAACACTTCGAACGGCCTGCGGTGCCCAGCGATGACGATGTCGTTGATTGTGATATAGATCGCATGCTCGCTGCCCGGCCATTTGACCTTGTAGGTCTGGCCTTCCAGCGTCGAAGGCCGGTCCAGCGGTTCGGACAGATAGACGACCTCTGCCCCCTCGGATGTGACCTTGGGCACCTGCTCTTGCGCCGGGGTCACTGACAGGACCGACCCCGTCACCGCATTGGGCCGGTATGTGGTGCAGCCTTTGCAGCCCTGATCCCAAGCCGCCATATACACCTCGGCAAAGGCGTCAAAGCTGATGTCTTCGGGGCAGTTGATCGTCTTGGAAATGCTAGAATCCACCCATTTCTGCGCGGCCGCCTGCATCCGCACATGGTCCAGCGGCGGCAGGGTCTGGGCGTTGACGAAATGGTCCGGCAAAGGGGCGTCGCCATGCGTTTCGCGCCACAGGCGAACGGCGTAATCCACCACTTCCTCCTCGGTCCGCGAGCCGTCCTTTTGCAGCACCTTGCGGGTATAGGCATAGGCAAAGACCGGCTCGATCCCCGATGACACATTCCCCGCATACAGGCTGATCGTGCCCGTCGGCGCGACCGAGGTCAGCAGCGCATTGCGGATGCCATGCGTACGGATTGCGTCCCGCACATCGGCGTCCATGCCCTGCATCGTGCCTGATGCCAGATAGGGTTCGGCGTCAAACAGCGGAAACGCGCCCTTTTCCCGCGCCAGACCCACCGACGCCAGATAGGCCGCCCGCGCAATGGCGTGCATCCACTCTTCCGTCACCAGCGCTGCCCGGTCCGACCCATAGCGCAGGCCCACCATCAACAGCGCATCCGCCAGACCCGTCACGCCCAGGCCAATCCGCCGCTTGGCCCGCGCTTCGGCTTCCTGGGCAGGCAGGGGAAAGCGGCTGGCGTCCACCGTGTTGTCCATCATCCGCACAGCCACCGCCACCAGATCGGTCAACGCTTGGACATCCAGCCGTGCCCCCGGCGTGAAAGCCCCGCTGACCAGCGTGGGCAGGTTGATCGACCCAAGAAGGCAGGCACCATAGGGCGGCAAGGGTTGCTCGCCGCAGGGGTTGGTGGCGGCGATCGTTTCGCAATAGTTCAGATTGTTGGCCGCATTGATCCGGTCGATGAAGATCACACCGGGTTCCGCGAAATCGTAGGTGTTCCGCATGATCCGCGTCCACAAATCGCGCGCCTGCACCGTGCGATAGATCTTGCCGCCAAAGACCAAGTCCCAAGGCCCATCCGCCTTGACCGCCGCCATGAACGGGTCCGTGATCAGCACCGACAGGTTGAACATGCGCAGACGGGCGGGGTCTTTATTGGCCTCGATAAACGCCTCTACATCCGGATGATCGCAGCGCATCGTGGCCATCATGGCACCTCGGCGCGACCCGGCCGACATGATCGTGCGACACATCGCATCCCAGACATCCATGAAGCTCAGGGGCCCGCTGGCATCCGCCGCCACCCCCATGACCGCCGCACCCTTGGGGCGAATGGTGCTGAAGTCATACCCGATCCCGCCGCCCTGCTGCATGGTCAGCGCGGCCTCTTTCAACCCGTCAAAGATGCCGCCCATATTGTCGGGCACCGTGCCCATGACAAAACAGTTGAACAAGGTCACCGACCGCCCAGTGCCCGCCCCCGCCGTGATGCGGCCTGCGGGCAGGAACTTGAACCCCTCCAGCGCCGCATAGAACCGCGGCTCCCACACGGCCGGGTCAGTTTCCACAGCCGCCAGCGCGCCCGCGATACGGTGCCAACTGTCTTGCACCGTCGTATCAATGGCCGTGCCATCAGCCGCCTTGAGGCGGTATTTCATATCCCAAATCTGCTCGGCAATGGGGGCGGCGAAGGGGGACATTATGGATATACCTCAGATTTGGACCAGACAGCCAAGATAGGCCGTCTGGTCCCTCAAGGCAACCTAAAGCAGCGCCCGCGTCGCGACCTACCAGTTGTTGGGGTTGCCCGGCAGGATCGTGCCCGTGCCCTCATCTCCGCTGGCACCAACCCAGATCACCTGATCCCCGGCAAGCTTCAGGCCAAAGCAGGTGGCAGGGTCCGTGCCATAGGCAAAGCACATCTTGTCGGCCTCAACCGTCCAGGTGCCGGTGTAATCCTTGCCCTTGATCACGCCATCCGCCGCATAAAACTCGGTGTAGGCGCCCGAGGAGGTCATCGCCCCCTGAACGGTATTGCCGGTGATGGCTGCCTTGATGGCGTCGGTGGTGGCCAGATCCTGTGCTGCAGCAGGCAGGGCAAGCAGCAAGGCAAAAGGGGCAAGACGAAGTGCGCGCATGGGGGTTCCTGTTGTTGGATGACGTACAGGAAAGCCTAGTATCCACAGAAAGGTTTTCAACCCATCCGACCATGCAATTGTAAATCCCTCCCCCCGCCCTATGATCACGGGCAGCACAAAGGACCAGGCCTTGCCCGAAATCACCAATCTTCTGAAACTCTGCGTCGGCGCCGAATCGGTCGAGGATCTGGAGGCTTGGCACCGCGACCACGCCGCCCACTGGCCCGCAGGCCGCACCGAACACATCACCCGCATGTGGCCCAAGCGCGAGGCTGAGGTGCTGCAAGGTTCCCTCTACTGGGTGATCAAGGGCGTCATACTGGCTCGCCAGCGGATCCTTGCGCTGGATGAACGTCTGGGCGCCGACGGCATCCGCCGCTGCGCCCTCGTCCTCGATGCCCGCGTGATCCGCACCGAAGCAGCCCCCCGACGCCCGTTCCAAGGCTGGCGCTACCTCGACCCCGCCGACAGCCCGCCCGACCGTCGCACCACCCGCCTGAACGAAGACACCCTGCCCCTGCAAATGGCACAAGCCCTGGCCGAACTGGGCGTCCGCTGACAAAAGAACGGAGTTTTCGAAAACTCCGTACCGAAACCATCGATGGTTTCGTTTCGATTTCTGCACAGAAATCGCCTTGATCCTCACGCCACCCGACCCGGGCTTTGCAACGCAGAAACCGGTTTGAAGGCCGCTCTGCCACCCCCTATGCTAACCTCAGCAAACATGGGGGCAGGCATGACGGAATGGTGGCGCGGATCAGTGACCTATCAGGTCTATCCCCGGTCGTTTCAGGATGACAACGGTGATGGGGTCGGTGACTTGGCCGGGATAACCCGCCGCCTGCCGCACATCGCGGAACTGGGCTGCGATGCGGTCTGGCTCTCGCCGATCTTCACCTCGCCCATGCTGGACATGGGCTATGACGTGTCGAACTACACCGATGTTGACCCGGTCTTTGGCACCCTGGCCGATTTCGACACCCTGATCGCCCGCGCCCACGACTTGGGCCTCAAGGTCATCATCGACCAGGTCCTCAGCCACGCCTCCGACCAGCATCCGTTCTTCAAGGAAAGCCGTTCCAGCCGGGACAACCCCAAGGCGGATTGGTTCGTCTGGGCCGATCCCAAACATGATGGCTCACCGCCCAGCAACTGGATTTCGGTCTTTGGCGGCTCCTGCTGGCAATGGGATGCCCGGCGCAAGCAATACTACCTGCACAACTTCCTGCCCCAGCAACCCGACTGGAACTTTCACAACCCCGCCGTGCAGGACTGGATGGTGGAAAACATGCGCTTCTGGCTGGACCGGGGGGTGGATGGCTTCCGCTTCGACACCGTCAACTACTTCTTCCACGACCGCCTGTTCCGCGACAACCCCGCCGATTACCGGGTCAAGACCCAGCCCGAGGGCAACCCCTATGCGATGCAATACCACATCTTTTCCAAGAACCAGCCCGAGAACCTGGCATGGATGGAACGCATCCGCCGCGTGCTTGACAGCTATGACAACCGCGCCTCGGTGGGTGAGATGGGCGAGGCGCATCACGCCATCCGCATGATGGGCGAATACACCGCCCCGGGCCGTCTGCATCAGTGCTACAGTTTCGAGTTGATGTCCTACGACTACTCCGCCGCCTTCTTTCGCGGCAAGCTGGATGAGTTTTTCAAGGGCGCGCCCAACGGCTGGCCGATGTGGGCGTTTTCCAACCATGACGTGGTGCGCCACGCCTCCCGCTGGGCCAAACATGGCGCGTCGCAAGACCACCTTGCCCGTCAGGCAGCCTCGCTCTTGTTGTCCTTCGAAGGCTCGATCTGTCTTTGGCAGGGCGAAGAACTTGGCCAGACCGACACCCAACTGGATTTCGAGGAGCTGACCGATCCCCAAGGTATCAACTTCTGGCCCGAACCGATTGGCCGCGACAACACCCGCACACCGATGGTCTGGGATAGCGGCGTCAACGGCGGCTTCAGCCGGGGGAATGGCATGCCGTGGCTGCCGGTCAAGGCCCCGCAACTGGCGCGCAATGTGGCCAGCCAGCAGGGTGTGGCGGGGTCTGTGCTGGAACACTACCGCGCCATGCTGGCCTTCCGCCGCGCCTCGGCCGATCTGATCACCGGCAAGACCCGCTTTCTGGACACGCCCGAACCCGTGCTGGCCTTCACCCGGGGGGAAGGGTTGCTCTGCGTCTTCAACCTGTCCCCCACCCCCTGCACGCTGGCCGTCACCGGGGTATCCGGCCTGACCGGGCCGTCGCTGGAGGCGGGTTTGTCGGGCCAGACCCTGACGCTTGGGCCAAACGGATCAGCATTTCTGACGGTGACGGGCCCTGTCAGCCTGAAGGCCTGACCTGACACAGGAAAGCGTCCAGATCTGGACGCTTTCCACAACCTATATATATCAAAGGGTTGGCTTTCGAAAATTCACGATGGCTTAATCTTTGGCTGTTCCTTCCAGATCAGGGGGCTGCATCCGTCACGATGTAAGCCCATGCAAGTTTATGGTTAACAGTGCGTTACCAGAAAAACGCAAGCTATTGATGAATATAGATATTCGAAAGCGTCCACATGTGGAGACACCTCATATCGCCGCAGAATGCTGGGCCTTGGTCTGATCATAGGCGTCAAATTCCCGCGCGATGACCCGTGCCAGGGGCTGGGCCTGGTCCAGAATTCTCAGGGCCTCGTCGTCCAGAACCACCATCCCCGGAAAGGCCCGGGCGACCCGTGACAGCATCGCATCGACCTCGACTACCGAGGTGGCGAACCCCGCCAGTTCTGCCCGGTCCACCCGAAAATCGCTCATCAAAGCCTCGATGATGCGGGCCCTCAGCAAATCCTGCCCGGCAAAGACATGGCCCCGGTGGGTCGAAAACTGCCCGGCCCGGATGGCCCGTGTATGGTCCGCCGTCCCGGCCGCATTCTGGGCATACCCCTGCGGAAACCGCGAGATCGATGAGGCCCCTAAGCCCACCAGAATGGGCGCGCTGTCGTCGGTGTAGCCCTGAAAATTCCGCCGCAAATGCCCCGACCGCGCCGCCACGGCCAACCCATCCGCAGGCTTGGCAAAGTGGTCAATCCCGATGGCCTGATACCCATCCGCCAGAAACAACTCTTGCGCCACCTCGAACAGATGCAGACGGTCATGCGGGGTCGGCATCGCTTCGGCCGGGATCATCTGTTGACGCCGGCTCATCCAAGGGACGTGGGCATAGCCATACAAGGCGACCCGGTCGGGCGAAAAGCTGAGCAGTTTTTGCACCGATTCCGCGATGCGCGGCCCCGTCTGATGTGGCAGACCAAACAGAATGTCGGCGTTCAGGCTGGTGATGCCCCGCGCACGGATCATGTCCACCACATCACGGGTCAAGGCAAAGCTCTGCTCGCGCCCGATGGTTTTCTGAATCTCGGGGTCGAAATCCTGCACCCCGATCGAGGCGCGGTTCATGCCAGCGGCAGCCAAGGCGTCCAGGCGGGCAGCATCCACTTCGTTCGGGTCAATCTCGACCGAGAATTCCGCGCCGGGTGCCAGCGGTGCCACCTCCAAAATCGACCCGGCCAGATCCCGGATCAACCCAGGCTCCATCAGAGTAGGCGTCCCGCCGCCCCAGTGCAGCCGACTGAGGTGAACCCCTTGAGGCAGGTGGTGGGCCAGCAACTCCAGTTCGGCCTGCAGGGTTTTTACATAGGCGATGACGGGTGCGTCAGAAGAGGTGCCTTGGGTCCGGCAGGCGCAAAACCAGCACAGGCGACGGCAGAAGGGCACGTGCAGGTAAAGCGAGATCGTGGAGCCTTCAGGGATATCCTCAATCCAGCGGGTGAATTGAAGGGGTCCCACGCCACCCGCGAACTGTGGGGCCGTTGGGTAGCTGGTGTAACGGGGAACGCGGGCGTCAAAGAGGCCAAATCGCGCGAGTTGTGTATATTGTGTCATGGGTCTATTCTAGAAAGAGAGTTGGTCTGTTCCTTGATCCAAATCAAATGGAAGGTCCCGAGATGTCGTTGCACCTGCCGAAACTCGCCCCGCAAGATTGTGGCGATTGCCCGATCCGTCATCGTGCCGTGTGTTCGCGCTGTGAGGCGGATGAACTGGCCCGGTTGGATGCGATGAAATACTATCGCAGCTTTCAGGCCGGGCAGACGGTGATCTGGTCGGGGGATCGGATGGACTTTGTCGCCTCGGTCGTCTCTGGCATCGCGACGCTGACCCAGACGATGGAGGATGGGCGGCGGCAGATGGTGGGGTTGTTGCTGCCGTCGGATTTCGTGGGACGGCCGGGGCGGACGACGGCGCCCTATGATGTGACGGCGACCACTGATCTGTTGATGTGCTGTTTCCGCAGGAAGCCGTTTGAGGACATGATGGCCACCACCCCGCATGTTGCCCAGCGGTTGCTGGAGATGACGATGGATGAGTTGGACGCGGCGCGGGAATGGATGCT
>CAMDHB010000142.1 GCA_945897655.1 Pseudorhodobacter antarcticus | reverse complement strand
GCGCCCAGCTTGACGCGGGCGTGTTCGCCGACCCAGCCGTGCCAATCGCTGCGGCAGATGCCACAGGCGAGAGTTTTCAGGACAACGCCGTCCGGTTCGCACACCGGATCGGCAACGGTTTCCAGGCTCAGATCAGCCCGGTATTCGCGGATGACAGCAGCGCGCATTCACAGGCTCCCTTGCTTGAACGCCCAGACCCAAATCTTTTCGAAAAGATTTGCAAATTTCGTCGAAGAAATTTGGGGGTCAGACGAGTTCTATCCGGTAACTTTCAATCACCGCATTGGCCAGCAGCTTGTCGCACATGCCTTTGACGGCCAGTTCGGCTGCGTCACGGTCCGTTTCGGCCAGGTCCAACTCGATCAGCTTGCCCTGCCGCACCCCGTTGACCCCACCAAAGCCAAGGGTCGCCAAAGCGTGCCGAACCGCCTCGCCTTGAACATCCAGAACGCCGGCCTTCAACATCACGGTCACACGGGCTTTCATGGGCGGCACTCCTAGTTGATCAAGGTCGGCTTGGGGACGTGGGTTACGTTCGAGGGAAGCACCCCCAACCGCCGCGCCAGTTCGGTGTAAACATCGGCCATCGGCCCGGGTTCGGCAGCTTGCGTCCCCTCGGGGCCCGAGCGCAGATCCCACAGGCGGCAGCTGTCAGGGCTGATTTCATCCACCACGATCAGGCGGGTAAAGTCACCTTCCCAGATGCGGCCCACTTCAATGCGGAAATCGGCCAGACGGATGCCGACCCCCAGCATGACCCCTGACAGGAAGTCATTCACCCGAAGGGCAAGCGCCACCATGTCGTCAATGTCCTGCTGGCTGGCCCAACCGAAGGCAAAGATATGCTCTTCGCTGACCATCGGCGAGTTCAGGCGGGGTTCCTTGTAGTAGTATTCAACAATCGGGCGCGGCAAAGGCGTGCCTTCGGGGATGCCCAACCGACTGGACAATTCGCCCGCCGCAAAGTTCCGCACGACCACTTCCAGCGGGATGATCTCGGCCTCGCGCACCAATTGTTCGCGCATGTTGATTCGCCGGATGAAATGCGTGGGCACGCCGATGGAATTGAGGCCGGTCATGAAGAATTCGGACAGGCGGTTGTTCAGAACCCCCTTGCCTTCGGGTTGCGCCGCCTTGGTCTGCGGGGCCGAAGGCATGGGCGTGCCCTCGTCCTTGAAATATTGAACCAATGTGCCGGGTTCGGGGCCTTCGTACAGGATCTTGGCCTTGCCTTCGTAGATCTTCTTACGCCGTGCCATAGTCTCTCCAAAACCCAGACCGGGCCGGAGTATCACCCCGTCCCGCCATACCCTGCCCTATAGGCCATAGCCCCCCCCCTCGCAAGACTGCCGTGCAGGGTCTTGCAAGGCGGGGCTTGGGCCTTCATATGGGGAGGGAAAGATTTTAACTCCAGAGGGCCCGATCATGAGCACTTTTGACGACCGCGAAACCGCCTTTGAATCGAAATTCGCACACGATGCCGACATGCAGTTCCGCGCCGAGGCGCGGCGGAACAAGCTGCTGGGCATGTGGGCGGCTGAATTGATGGGCAAGTCGGGCGACGATATCGCGGCCTATGCGATGGAAGTCGTGCATGCCGATTTCGAGGAAGCGGGCATCGAGGATGTGGTGCGCAAAGTCGCTGATGATCTGGCGGGCAAGGCCAGTGCTGATCAGGTGCGCGCCAAGATGTCCGAACTGCTGGGCGTGGCAAAGTCGCAATTGATGAGCGAATTCTGATTGTAGGAGGTTTCCATGGCGCAAGATGCCCTTTCCAAGCTGCTGTCATCGCGCGACTGGCTGATGGCCGACGGCGCCACGGGAACCAACCTGTTCAACATGGGCCTGTCTTCGGGCGAGCCGCCAGAGTTCTGGAATACCGAGCAGCCCGACAACATCCGAAGCCTGTACCGTTCGGCGGTCGAGGCGGGGTCGGACATCTTCTTGACGAACTCCTTCGGCGGCAATGCGGCGCGGTTGAAGTTGCACAGCGCCCAAGGCCGGGTGCGGGAGTTGAACCGCGTGGCGGCGGCGCTGGGGCGTGAAATCGCGGATGCGTCGGGGCGAGTGGTTGTGGTGGCCGGGTCGGTTGGGCCCACGGGTGAGATTTTCGAGCCGATGGGCAACCTGACCCATGCAATGGCTGTGGAGATTTTCCATGAGCAAGCCGAGGGCCTGAAAGAAGGCGGCGCGGATGTGCTGTGGGTCGAGACGATGTCGGCCTTTGAGGAATATGCAGCGGCGGCAGAAGCGGCGGCATTGGCGGGGATGCCCTGGTGCGGCACGATGAGTTTTGACACGGCAGGGCGGACGATGATGGGGATTACCTCGGCGGCACTTGCGGCCAAGGTCGAGACGCTGGCGAACCCGCCGATGGCCTTTGGGGCGAATTGCGGTGTCGGGGCGTCGGATCTGATGCGGACCGTGCTGGGGTTTGATGCGGCTGGAGCCAGCCGTCCGATCATCGCCAAAGGCAATGCCGGGATCCCGAAGTATCATGAGGGGCATATCCATTATGACGGCACGCCCGAGTTGATGGCGGAATATGCCGTTCTGGCGCGGGATGCTGGCGTGCGGATCATTGGTGGCTGCTGTGGCACCATGCCCGAGCATCTGAAGGCGATGCGTGAAGCTTTGGAAAGCCGCCCGACCGGACCCCGCCCGACGGTCGAGGATATCCGCGAGAAGTTGGGTGGGTTCTCGTCGGCTTCGGATGGCACCGGCGACACCTCGGGCGACCCAAAGCGCGAGCGGCGCGGGCGGCGCGGTTAGAACAGTTTAAGCTGGTCGCCAACCCTGGCGGGGGGGTGGAACAGGTCGCAACGCAGCGCGGGTTGGGGTGCGTCAAGGCCCAGCCGGGCTGCGGCGATCTTGAAGCGGCGGGCCATCAGGTTGGCCCAGACCCCCTCGCCCCGGAACCGCTTGCCCCATTGCGCATCGTAATCCTTGCCGCCATGCAATTCGCGGACCCGTGCCATCACCTTGGCGGCGCGGTCGGGGTAGTGGTTGGCCAGCCAGTCCTGAAACAGCGCAGACACCTCCATCGGCAGGCGCAGGGTGATGAAACTGGCCGCTTTGGCCCCGGCGGCTTGACCCGCCTCCAGGATCGCCTCCAGTTCGGGATCACTGAGGCCGGGGATCATCGGGGCGGCCATGATACGCACGGGGATGCCGGCCGCGGTCAGGCGGCGGACGGTTTCCAGACGGCGGGCGGGATGGGGGGCGCGAGGCTCCATCCGGCGAGCGAGCACTGGGTCAAGCGTTGTGACGGACATGCCAACCCGCACGAGGCCCTGAGCCGCAAGGGGGGCCAGAATGTCAATGTCGCGTTCGATCAGGGTGCCCTTGGTGGTGATCGCAATCGGGTGGCGGAAGGCGGACAGAACCTCCAACACCTCGCGCATCACGCCATGTTCGGCTTCGCAGGGCTGGTAGGGGTCGGTGTTGGTGCCAAGGGCAATGGTCGCCACCTTGTAGGATTTTGCCCGCAATTCGCGGTCCAGCACCGCGCCGATGCCGGGGCGGGCAATCAGCTTGGTTTCAAAATCCAAGCCGGGCGAGAGGTTCAGGAAGGCATGGCTGGGCCGCGCGAAGCAATAAATGCAGCCGTGTTCGCAGCCCCGGTACGGGTTGATCGAGCGGTCAAAGGGCAGATCGGGCGAGCGGTTGTAGGTTATGGCAGATCGGGGGCGTTCCAGCCGAACCTCGGTCTGGACAAGACGGTCCTCGGGCGGGATATCCCAGCCGTCATCAAAGGCGATGCGGGCAGTCCCCTCGAACCGGCCAGTGGCGTTGCTTGTCGCGCCACGGGCGCGCAGACGCTGGCCGGGCAGCAGGGTGTTGTCCTTGGTGTCCATGGCAACATGGTTAGAACATTACAGGAACATCTGCAAGCCGGGGCGCGGGTCGTGAAATCGGTTGCTTTCTGTGCAAACGCCTATCGTCGCAACAGTATTTCACCTTGTGCCCGGGCCCGTTGTCGGCTTTCATCTGGGGCATGTCGCAATTCGAAAAGTCCATTGCCGGCTTTCAGACGATTGACAGTTAACCTGCCCAAGGAGTGCCCAGATGGCCGACGATGAAATCATCCTTTCCGAACTGTCCGACGATGAACTTGTCCTGCAAATGCACGACGACCTGTATGACGGTCTGAAGGAAGAGATCGAAGAGGCGGTCAACCTGTTGATCGCCCGCGGTTGGGCGCCGTATGACGCGCTGACCAAGGCGTTGGTTGCGGGCATGACGATTGTCGGTGCCGATTTCCGTGACGGGATCCTGTTTGTGCCGGAAGTGCTGTTGGCCGCAAATGCGATGAAGGGCGGCATGGCCATTCTGAAGCCGCTGCTGATTGCAACCGGCGCGCCGCGCATGGGCAAGATGGTGATTGGCACGGTCAAGGGCGACATCCATGATATCGGCAAGAACCTTGTCGGCATGATGATGGAAGGTGCTGGCTTTGAGGTGCGGGATCTGGGCATCAACAACTCGGTCGAGAAATATCTGGACGCTTTGGAAGCCGAGAAGCCTGATATTCTGGGGATGTCGGCGCTGCTGACGACGACGATGCCCTACATGAAGGTCGTGATCGACACGATGAAGGAACGTGGCATGCGCGATGACTATATCGTGCTGGTCGGCGGTGCGCCGCTGAACGAGGAGTTCAGCAAGGCGATTGGCGCGGACGCCTATTGCCGGGATGCGGCCGTCGCGGTGGAAACCGCAAAGGCCTATGTGGCCCGCAAGCACAACCGCCCGAACGTGTGATCATTGCAAGGGTGAGCCTCGGGTGAAGACCCGGGGTTTGGCCTCTTGGAAAAGGGTGGGGTCGCGACCATCTTGACGGCGAGGAGTTCAACATGCCCGCCCTTACTTATCTTGGACTGATCGTTTTCGTGATGCTGGCTGCTGCTGGCACAATCGCCTTGGTTTATGCCATGGGGCTTAGCCTCATGTGGTTGGGGTTGGTCGCGGTGCTGTTGGCACTACTGCTCCGGATCCGCAAATGGTGACGCTGGACGACGACGTCTTGACAGAGGCGGGGTTGCCGCTTGTCCGCGCTGGGCGGGTGTTGCTGCTTGCCTGTGGGGCATTGGCACATGAAATCCTGGCACTGCGGCAGATCAACGGTTGGGATCATCTGGATCTGCAATGCCTGCCGGCCAATTTGCACCTGTACCCGGACCGAATTACCGCCGAGGTTGAGCGGGTGGTCAGGGCACGTCGCGCAGACTATGCGGGGGTGTTCGTTCTTTATGCCGATTGTGGGACCGGGGGGCTGTTGCAGGCAAAGTGCAAGGAGTTGGGGGTCGAGATGTTGGCCGGTCCCCATTGCTATTCCTTCTTTGAAGGGAATGACCTTTTCCTGGCCAAGTCCGAGACGGAATTCACGGCCTTTTATCTGACAGACTTTCTGGTCAGGCAATTTGACGCCTTTGTCTGGCGGCCCATGGGTCTGGACCGGCACCCGGACCTGCGGGACATGTATTTCGGCAATTATACCAAGCTGGTCTATCAGGCCCAGACGAACGACCCGGCCCTTGATGCCAAGGCGCAAGATTGTGCGGCGCGGCTTGGGCTGGCCTATGAGCGGCGGTTCACCGGGTACGGCGATCTGGCGGTCGAGATGGCCCGGATGGCGGCGGTATGACGCCGGAAGGGTTGCCAAAGCTGTTTGCCGCAGCCTTTAGCGCGCAAGACGTGAAGGCTTTGACCGGTTTTCTGGCGGAAGATGCCGATGTGATGACCCTGACAGGCGCCGTGGCCGAGAATGCGGTCGATGCGCAGCGGTTGTTTGAGGCGGAGTTTGCCGGGATCTTTGCAGCGGCCCGGCTGGTTTCCGGCAAGACGCGGTTGCGCGTGCTGGGGGCAAGCGGTGTGGTCCTGCATCAGCGGTATGTGGTGATCGGGGCGCGGGATGCGGCGGGGGCGGAACTGCCGCGATTTGGCGCGGTCCTGATGGCGGTTCTGGCAGCGCGGCCCGATGGTTGGCGCGCGGTCACCCTGACCATTTCAGCCCTGACCCAATAGCGACTTGGCCGCCGCGCGGGCGGCTTCGGTGACGGTGTCACCGGCCAGCATGCGGGCAATCTCCTCAACCCGATCGGCGGGGTCGAGGGCAAGAACCGTGGACAGCGTCTGTTCGGCCAGGACGCGCTTTTCAACCCGCCAGTGATGATCGCCCAGGGCCGCCACCTGGGGGCTGTGCGTGACCACAAGCACCTGACCAGAGGAGGACAACTGTTTGAGCCGGCGGCCCACGGCATCTGCCGTCGCGCCGCCCACGCCACGGTCAATCTCGTCAAAGATCATGGTCAAGCCGCTGGTAGATCCGGTCAGGCAGACCTTGAGCGCCAGCAGAAAGCGGCTGAGTTCGCCGCCAGAGGCGATCTTGTTCAGGGCACCTGACGGCGCGCCGGGGTTGGTGGCCACGGTGAAGGTTGCGGTGTCCACACCCTCCGGTCCAGGCTCGCCCGCCGTCAGATTGGTGGTGAATAGGGCGCGTTCCATCTTGAGCGGGGCCAGTTCGGCGGCCATTGCCGCATCCAGGCGCTGGGCGGCCTCGGTGCGCTGCACGGTCACAAGCTTGGCAAGGCGGGTGTACTGGGCTTCGGCATCCGTCACCGCTTTGGCCAGCAGTTTCAACTGCTTGGTGCCCGATTCCAGTGTGGCAAGCGTGCTTTTCATCCGGGCCAGATGGGTTCCCAGATCATCGGGCAGGACGGCGTGTTTGCGGGCCATGGCGCGGATGGCAAACAAGCGCTCCTCCAGCGCCTCAAGTTCAGCGGGATCGAAGTCAAGGGCGGTGAGGGCATCATCCACGCCGGACTGCGCATCCTCCAACTCGATCAGGGCGCGTGCGAGGGCGGCAAGGGGGGCGTCAAGCAGGCCTTGCGCCTGCGGCGATGCGCCCTCAAGCCAACGGTGCGCATTCACGATGGCAGCCTCGGCCCCGTCGCCCAGGGCGGCGC
This sequence comes from Pseudorhodobacter antarcticus, assembly GCA_945897655.1. Classification (GTDB taxonomy): domain Bacteria; phylum Pseudomonadota; class Alphaproteobacteria; order Rhodobacterales; family Rhodobacteraceae; genus Stagnihabitans. The sequence goes on along the minus strand of CAMDHB010000142.1, from coordinate 1,271 downwards.
GGGCGCGGGCGATATCGGCGCCAATGCGTGCCGAGGCCTGCATGGTACGCCTGCGGGCATCCAGCACCGCATCCTCACCCGGTTCGGGGGCAAGTTTGTCAAGTTCGGCCACGGCATGGCTGAGAAAGCCTTCCTCGGCCTGGGCCGCGGCGACCGCAGCTTCGGCCTGCGCCAAGGCGGAACGGGCCGCCGACCGGGCCCGCCAGGCCGCACGCAGGGGTTGCAGGTCAAGCGCGGCAAAACTGTCCAAAAGCGCCCGGTGACCACGCGGGTTCAAAAGGCCCCGGTCATCGTGTTGGCCGTGAAGTTCGACCAAGGTGTCGGACAGGTCACGAAGCACCTCGCCCGAAACGCGGCGGTCATTCACGAAGGCGGATTTGCGGCCATCAACAAAGTTCACGCGGCGCAAGACAAGATCATCTTCCGCCTCAAGCCCCGCCTCGGCCAGAATGGCCCGGGCAGGATGGTCCGGGGGCAGGTCAAAAACGGCGGTCACTTCGCCCTGTTGGGCGCCGGATCGGACCAGTTCGGACCGACCACGCCAGCCCAGAACGAACCCCAGCGCATCCAGCAGGATCGATTTGCCTGCACCGGTTTCGCCGGTCAGCACGTTCAACCCGGGCCGAAAGGCCAGGTCCAAGCGGTCGATGATCAGGACATCGCGAATGTTAAGGGCGCGCAGCATGACCCTGCCCAAAGCCTGTTCGACGGGTCATCAAAGCCATTCGCCCTTGACCATCTGACGGTAAATCGTTGAAAGCCAGCTTGTCCCGGTCGCCTCGGGGGACAGGCCCTTGTCTTTCAACAGGTTGAAGGCATCCTGATAGAAGGGGCTGGACTGGTAGTTGAAGCCCAGAATGGCCCCTGCCGTCTGCGCCTCTGCATAAAGACCAAGGCCCAGATAGCATTCGACAAGCCGTTCCAGCGCCTCGGCCGTCTGGGTGGTGGTCTGGAAATCCTGCACGACAACGCGGAAGCGGTTGATGGCGGCGGCATAGTGGCGCTTTTTGAGGTAGTAGCGCCCGATTTCCATCTCCTTTGCCGCCAGATGATCGAAGGCAAGGTCAAACTTCAGGATCGCCGATCTGGCGTATTCGCTGTCTGGATAGACTTCGATGACCACGCGCAGCGCTTGCAGGGCCTGAAAGGTCAGGCCCTGATCGCGGCCAACTTCGTCAATCTGATCATAATAGGACAGGGCCATCAGGTATTGAGCATAGGCCGCGTCTTCGTCACCGGGGTCAAAATCAAGAAACCGCTGGGCCACGATG
>CAMDHB010000141.1 GCA_945897655.1 Pseudorhodobacter antarcticus | reverse complement strand
GCATTGTCTTGCCGATGGTCAGCATCGTCCCCAGCCCGAACCGTTCCTGATCGCCCACGGCCAGCACATATTCGCCGATGTTGCCGGTGTTGAACACCTCGACATAATAGGTTCCCGCCGGATATTGCCGGTCATGGGCGAAGGCTTTGCCAATCTCGGGCCCGACCCAATACCACTGCTTGCCGTATTCCTCGTACCAGGGGGTCCAGGTCATCGATGCCCCGTCCCGCGTGTCCATTTCCTTGAACGCCGCATCCAGCACGCGAAAGGAAAACGTCTGCTTCAACCCGCAGCTTTCCAGTTTCGGCGCGGTGATGCCGACATAGAAGTCAAAGGCCGCGTCCGAGGTGATTTGGTAATACTGCGGTTCCCCCAACAGCTCCGAAAAGATTGCCTTCGAATGCTCTGGTTCGTCCAGCACCATCGGGGCTTCTGGCGTCTTGGGGCCTAGGTCCAGCACCGGCGAATGGGCAAAGGCGGGTGTGGTCAGCAGCAACAGGGCAATCAGGCGCAGCATGGGAACCTCCGTTTTGGCAGGAAACGCCACAAGGGGCGTGCCGGATCATTTGACACGGATCGTCCCGCCCTTGCACATACCTGTATCAGCAAAGCGACGTTGCAGCACCTTGACGGGCTGGGCGCAACACAGTGTCCAGGGGCGGCTTTGGCAGGGACCTGCATCGCCCCTCCCCTTCAGTACCCGGCGTCTTGCGCCTCGGCTGTCACGGCATCGCCGGCGGAGGACATATCGCGGCCAAGGCCTTCCATCGTTTCGCAGGCCGAGGTGGCGAGGAGGGTGGTGAGGAGGAGGAGGGGGAGGATGAGGCGCATTTGGAAGCTCCGGGGCTGGCCCGCACTGTGCGGGGGTGGGGGGAGTTTAGCGGGGGGTAGGGGGCGTCGTGCTAACCTGTGTCTGGGGGGGCGGGTGTTAACCGATGCTTAACCATAGGGGCGCAGAATGGGGGGATGAGATGGCTTATCCCCTTGATCCTGCTGGCCGCCTGCGGCGCGCAACCCTCGCCCACCATGATCGGGGCGCAGCGGCAGGATGCTGTGGTCGCCGGGCGCACATATGCGGTGTTCTGGACGCACCGGAGGGTGGAGGTGATCCGCCTTGGCTGGGCGTCAAACGGGGAACATCAGGGGATCCGCGCAACCATGCTGGACCTGATACCACAGGTGACGGGGTGCCGGTTGAATGAGCGGTCGGTGGCGGGGGATTCGGGCGTGATGCGGGCGGCAATCACTTGCCCGAAGGGCCCTTGATCAGCAGGACATAGCCCGCGTAAAGGCCTGATCCCAAGAACAAAACGCCCCAGAAAGGTTCCTGAAACCAGAACTCGGCCAGGCCCCAGAGGGTGGGCAGAAGAAAGGTCGCCCAGCGGCGCCAGGGGGCGGCGAAAAACGGGTCGTCGGGGTCAAGCATTTTTCTCATGGAATCAGTCTAGAACATCGCAATGCGGCTTGCCAAGGCTTGGCCTTCATCCGGCAGGTGCGGCGTGTTAACCTGTCACAAAGCCGCATCGCCGATCATAGGTCACGCAAAGGGAAAAACCGCCATGTCATTCTTCGGATTTCTGTCAGTCCTGCTTATCGGCGCCATCAGCGGCTGGCTGGCCGGGCGGCTGGTAACCGGCTATGGCTTTGGTTTGATTGGAAACATTGCTGTTGGGGTGGTGGGCGCCTTCATCGCACAATACCTCTTCCCGCGCCTTGGCCTGGGCTTTGGCGGTGGGGCATTTTCGGACATCTTCCGCTCCACCTTTGGCGCGGTGATCCTGTTGGTGCTGATCCGCCTGTTGAAAAAGGCTTAACGCCGCCGCGGCTTGCCCCCACGTTGACCGGGTCTGCCGCCGGTTGAACGGCCGCTGGATTTGACAGCCGTCTCGACCGCCGCATCGACATCGGATTGCCGGGCCAAGGGGTCGTCGGCAATTGCCAGTTCGACGGCTTCCAACCGCTTGACCTCGTCCCGCAGACGAGCGGCCTCTTCGAATTCCAGATTCTCGGCCGCTTTGCGCATGGCGGTGCGTATGGCGTCCAGATGGGCGGCCAGATTGGGCCCGATCATGGGCTGGTCGACCTTGGTGGTGACGCGGGCCTGATCGGTGTCGCCCTGCCAGAGGCCATGCAGCACGTCATCGACGTTTTTCTTGATGGTCGTCGGCGTGATGTCGTGGGCCACGTTGTAGGCGGTTTGCCGTTCGCGGCGGCGGTTGGTTTCGGCCATGGCGCGTTCCATGCTGCCGGTGATGCGGTCGGCATACATGATGACCCGGCCGTCGACATTCCGCGCCGCCCGTCCGATGGTCTGGATCAGCGAGGTTTCCGAACGCAAGAAGCCTTCCTTGTCTGCATCCAGAATGGCGACAAGGCCGCATTCGGGGATGTCGAGCCCCTCACGCAGAAGGTTGATGCCGACCAGAACGTCAAAGGCGCCAAGGCGCAAATCGCGCAGGATTTCAATGCGTTCCAGCGTGTCGATGTCTGAGTGCATATAGCGGATGCGGATGCCCTGTTCGTGCATATACTCCGTCAGATCCTCGGCCATGCGTTTGGTCAGGGTGGTGACGAGGGTGCGGTAGCCGGCCTTGGCGACGCGGCGCACCTCGTCAAGCAGGTCATCGACCTGCATTTCGACGGGGCGGATTTCGATTTGTGGATCGACCAGACCGGTGGGGCGGATGACCTGTTCGGTGAAGACGCCGCCGGTTTGTTCAAGCTCCCACGCCGCCGGGGTGGCGGAGACGAAGATGGACTGGGGGCGCATGGCGTCCCACTCCTCGAACTTCAAAGGCCGGTTGTCCATGCAGGAGGGCAGGCGGAAGCCGTGTTCGGCCAGAACGAATTTACGCCGGTAGTCGCCCTTGTACATGCCCCCGATCTGGGGGACCGAGACGTGGGATTCGTCTGCAAAGACAATGGCATTGTCCGGGATGAACTCGAAGAGGGTGGGTGGCGGTTCGCCGGGGGCGCGGCCGGTCAGGTAGCGGGAGTAATTCTCGATCCCGGCGCAGGACCCGGTCGCCTCCAACATCTCCAGATCGAAATTGCAGCGTTGTTCCAGACGCTGCGCCTCCAACAGTTTGCCCTCTTTCACCAGTTGGTCCAGACGCTGTTGCAGTTCGAACTTGATGGCCTTGGTGGCCTGTTGCATCGTCGGGCGGGGGGTGACGTAGTGGGAATTGGCATAGATGCGGATCTGGCGGAAGTTGTCGGTCTTGGCACCCGTCAGGGGATCAAATTCGACAATTGATTCAAGCTCTTCACCGAAGAAGGAGAACCGCCAGGCGCGGTCCTCCAGGTGGGCGGGCCAAACCTCCAGACTGTCGCCGCGCACGCGGAATGAGCCGCGTGTGAAGGCCTGATCATTGCGGCGGAAGGCTTGGGCCACCAGTTCGGCCATCACGCGGCGCTGGTCATAGGCTTTGCCGACCTCCAGATCCTGGGTCATCGCGGAATAGGTCTCGACCGAGCCGATGCCGTAGATGCAGGAGACGGAGGCGACGATGATCACATCATCGCGTTCCAGCAGCGACCGTGTGGCCGAGTGGCGCATGCGGTCGATCTGTTCGTTGATCTGGCTTTCCTTCTCGATGAAGGTGTCAGAGCGGGCAACATAGGCCTCGGGTTGGTAATAATCATAATAGCTGACGAAGTATTCGACGGCATTGTCGGGGAAGAAGCCCTTGAATTCGGCATAAAGCTGGGCGGCGAGGGTTTTGTTGGGGGCAAGGATGATGGCCGGGCGCTGCGTCTCCTCGATCACCTTGGCCATTGTGAAGGTCTTGCCGGTGCCGGTGGCCCCCAGGAGCACCTGATCACGGTCGCCCGCCAGAACACCCTTGGCCAGTTCGGCGATTGCCTTCGGCTGGTCGCCAGCGGGCAGGAAGGGGGTTTGCATGGTGAAGCGGCGGCCGCCTTCCAGCTTGGGGCGGGATAGAACCTCGGGGCGGGTGTCAAGGGCGTTGGTGTTGTTGTGGGGCATCTGATTCCCTCCAGACCCCCAATCTATTCCGTTTTTGTTCACGGGGAAGGGGGGGTGTTGCAAGGGGTTAACCAATCTTGCCCGAAGGTGAAAAAACTGCCTTCAATCTTTGGGAAAATAGCCGTCCGCGCCTGATGTTTCGGTTGAAATCCGGGACGCTTGCAGACAGATTGACGGGGCAAGCAGCAAATACCGCTGTCGGCTGGTTGCACCACACACCCCACCCACTCCCCGTAACCAGCCGACAGTACCTTGCCTGCCTTGATCGGCCTTGCGCTTTGCCCTCAGTTTCGGAATAAAGCCAGCAGTCCCAACACCGAGGTTCCCATGCGCGCACGGATCTATCAACCCGCCAAGACGGCGATGCAATCTGGCACTGCTAAAGCCAAGGGTTGGGTGCTGGAATTTGCGCCCGACAGTGCCCGCTCGGTTGACCCGCTGATGGGCTGGACCTCGTCGGATGACACGCAGGCGCAGGTGCGGCTGCGATTTGACAGCCGCGAGGCGGCCGAAGCCTATGCCAATGAGCGGGGCATTGCCTATGACGTGAGCGACCCCAAGCCGCGCAAGGCAAACATCCGCCCGCGCGGCTATGGTGAGAATTTCGCGACCGACCGTAAGGGCGTGTGGACGCACTAAGTGGGAACCCGCCCTTTGTTGGGCATTTTTTGATCATGAGGGGTTTGAGATGAACAGATCAGCTATCCTTGCCGTTCTGCCGTTGGTGTTTGCCGGCAGCGCCGCATTTGCCGAAGCCACCGACGCGGGGGCTGCGCGGCTGACGGAAGTCTTCCAGACCTATCTGGGCAGCGTTGACGGCGTCGTCACGGTCGAGGTCGAGGGTGACGGCTATACCCTGACGCTGGACGCCACCCCGCTGTCCGCGCTTGCCGCCGAAAATGGTGGGACGGCGACGATTTCGCCGCTGGTCATGACACTGACCGACAATGGCGATGGCACATGGGATGTGTCGCAGGATCAGGCCCTGACCATGACCCTTGCCGCACCCGGCCAGGTTGACATGGCGGTGGCTGTGGAATCCGTGACCTCGGACGGTGTGTTTGACGAGGCGTTGATGAGCTTCACCTCATCAACCGCCGAGATGACCAACATGACGATGGTCCAGAGGATCAATGATCCCAATGCAGGGGAGATGACGGTCAATATCTCTGTCGCCTCGGCCAGCTACGTGACGACGGGGGTGGCCGGGGCTGCCGGGGGCGTGGACAACACCGTCACCATGCAGATGACCGGCTTCACCGAAACGTTCGGCCTGCCCCCCAGCGACGGAATGCCGGGCATGCCAGTGTCCATCACAGCGGAAAGCATCACCCAGACCGGCAAGATTGACGGGCTGCGCCCGGATGCCTTTTATCAGGCCATGGCGTGGTTTGTGGCCAACCCGACCGAAGAGGCCATGGTTGCCCAGAAGGCCGGGATAAAGGCCATTCTGCAGGCCGGATTGCCGCTGTTTGGCGCCATGACGACCACGAGCACCGCCAAGAATATTGCGATCAGCACCCCGATGGGTGGGGTCGGCATGGCTGAGGTGGGCATTGATCTGAACATGAACGGCGTGGTGGCCGAGGGCAAGGTGCGGCAAGCCATCTCGGTCAAGGGGCTGACCCTGCCAGTGGAAATGATGCCGGCCTGGGCTTTGCCGATCCTGCCCAAGGATGTGTCGATTGACCTGCAGGTGACGGGCTTTGATGCGGCGGCGGCGGCGAATGTCGCGATGGGGCTGTTTGACCTGCCGGACGGCATGGAACCCGACGCAGCCTTTGACGCGGCCCTTCTCGCGGCGCTGTTGCCATCAGGTGAGGTCACCATCGGGCTGAACCCCGGTGCAATTTCGGGCGAGGGCTATGCGCTCAGCTATGAAGGCGCGATGAATGCAGGTCCGGAAACCGAAATTCCGACCGGGACCGCCAAGATCACATTGACCGGCATCGAGGCGCTTCAAGCCGCGCTGGATGCAGCCCCCGATGACATCAAGGGGCAGGCGATGATGGGGGTCGGCATGGCACAAGGCATGGCCAAGACTGATGCAAATGGTGCATTGGTCTGGGAGATTGACGCAAGCAAGCCGGGCAGCCTGTCAGTCAACGGCACCCAGATGATGGGCGGAAACTGATGGCGACGGCGCGTCCGCAGATTGGCCGGGAAAGCCCGCTAGGGCCCGATCTGGCCGAATTGATGGCGCGCCATACCGCCGACATGCACGCCGACACGCCGCCTGAAAGCATTCACATGATGGATGCTACCCAGTTGGACAGCCCCGAGATTTTCTTCTTCGTCATGCGGGATGATGGCTATCCCATCGGGATGGGGGCGTTCAAGCTGTTGGACCCCGGTCATGCCGAAGTGAAGTCGATGCATGTCCTGATCGAGCGGCGGGGTCAGGGCCTGTCGCGTATGATGCTGGACCATCTTATGGCGGAGGCTTTGGCGCGGCAAGTGAGCCGGCTCAGTCTGGAAACCGGATCGCAGGCCATGTTCGAACCGGCGCGTCGGCTTTACGCGCGGGCAGGGTTTGTGGAATGCGCACCCTTTGGGGACTATGTTCTGGATCCGAATTCGGTTTTCATGACGCGCACTCTTGCATGACAGGACGCGGTAAAGCAAAACACCGCCAGCGGCTCCGTAGCTCAACTGGATAGAGCAAGGACCTTCTAAGTCCGAGGTTGAGGGTTCGATTCCTTCCGGGGCCGCCACGGTGCCAGCACAGATGGGCCGGTTGCAGGGGGGCGGTTGCAGCATGACGGACCGGTATCTGGGCATCGATCTGGGCTCGACTTCAGTCAAGGCGGGGGTGTTTGACGGTGCGGGGCGCTGCCTCTCGCAGTTCTCGGAACGCTATCTGACCGAGCGGCCTGCCAGTGGTTGGGCCGAGCAGGACCCGGACGACTGGATGCGGCTGATCGGCCAAGCGTTGCAGCAGTTTTCCGGGGTGGGTCCGGTCGGGTTTGGCTGTCTGACCAGCCAGGTCAACACGCACGTGTTCGTGGATGGGGCCGGGCGACCGCTTGCCCCGGCCGTCCTGTGGCAGGATGTGCGCGCGGCGGCCGAGGCTGCCGAATTGGATGCCCGGTTGAGTATGGCCGACAAGATTCGCTATCTGGGGGGGCCTATTCCGGTAGATGCATCGCACCCGCTGGCCCGGATGCTGTGGATGGCAAGGCACCGGCCCGAGGTTTGGGAACAGACCGCTTATGTAATGTTGCCAAAGGATTATTGCCTGCTGCATCTGACGGGCGTTCTGGCCAGTGACCCCTTGTCCAACGTCGGGCTTGTCGGGCCCGAACTGACTTATGTGCCGCAGATACTGGACCTTGTGGAGGGCGCGGCTGGGCGGATGGCACCGCTGGTGGCGATCACGGATGTGGTCGGCGCGATCAAGGATGGGTTTGGGCTGGCGGGCACGCGGATGGTCGCGGGCACGATGGACGGCTGGGTCGGGCTTTTCGGCGGTGGTGCCGGGCAACCGGGCGAAATGGTGTATCTGAGCGGCACCAGCGAGATTTTGGGCATCGCATCGTCGCATGTCACGGGCGAGCCGGGGATCATTGTTTTCCCGCAGGTGGAGGGGTTGCGCCTGCATGCCGGGCCGACCCAATCGGGCGGGGCGTCGCAGCTTTGGTATTGTGATGTCGCGGGCCTGACTGTGGAGGGGTTGACAGGGCAGGTTGCCGCCACCCCGCGCCGCCAGCCAACCCCCCTGTTCCTGCCGCAACTTGCGGGGGAGCGTGCCCCCCTGTGGAACCCGGACCTGCGCGGCGCTTTTCTGGGCCTGGATTCGGGCATGACGCAGGTGGATATGGCGCGCGCCGTTCTGGAAGGGGTCGCTCTGTCGGCGCGGCATGTGTTGGGGGCGTTGTCGGCCTCCTCGGGTGTGGACAGGGACACAATGCTGTGCGGCGGTGGGGGCTTTCGGTCGGACCCTTGGGGCCAGATTCGTGCCGATGTCTTGAACCGGCGCTTGACCCGTCTGGCGGTGAACGAACCCGGGCTGGTGGGGGCCGTGGCACTGGCGGCCTATGGCGCGGGGGCGCATGCCAGTTTGGCCGCCGCCCATGCCGCCTTTGCCCGTTATGACACCCTTTGGGAGCCTGATCCCGCCAAGCGGGGCCTTTATGACGATCTGTTCGGGATCTATCTGGATGCGATCAAGGCCAATGAAGCGATAGGCCGTCGGATCGCCCGACTTTAGCCTGATGGGTCTGGAAGCGGTCAAAAGGACGGATTAGGGTCCGCCTAAGGCGAACGA